>JAHJCI010000078.1 GCA_018813085.1 Candidatus Omnitrophota bacterium
AGGAACACATTGACCGTTTATTTGAATCAGCTCACAGCCTGATGATCGAAGTACCTATTTCTAAAATCAACCTTATCAAGGCGGTTATCAAGACTCTTAAGGTAAACCGCTTGAATAATTCATATATCCGCCTGGTCTTGACCAGGGGCCCGGGTGATCTGGGCCTGGACCCCCGCAAGTGTAAAGGCAACGGCAGCCTTATTATTATTGCAGATAAGATTGCCTTATATCCGCCTAAACTCTATAAGAACGGTTTAAAGATTATTACGGTTCCTACTATTCGTAACCATCCCGAAGCCTTAAATCCTCAGGTAAAATCATTGAACTACCTGAATAATATTCTTGCTAAAATCGAAGCGATTAATGCAGGATACCAGGAGGCGATTATGCTCGATTCAATGGGCTACATTGCCGAGTGTACCGGGGATAATCTTTTTATAGTCGAGAACGGGGAACTTTATACTCCGCCGCAGTGCATGGGTACCTTGCGGGGTATTACGCGCGATACGGTTTTGCATATTGCCCGCAGCATGCCTATACCGACTCATGAACACGTTTTAACCCGACATGAACTTTACATTGCCGATGAGGCATTTTTAACCGGCACCGCAGCCGAGATTGTTCCTGTGGTTTACGCCGACGGAAGAAAAATCGGCAATGGAAAACCGGGCGGAATTACCAGGCTCCTGATGAAGGAGTTTCGCAGGCAGACGGCAGTAGATGGTATGAAATATTAGTTAAATGAAGTCTTATAGCTGGATTTGACCCTTGACATCAAAGATGTCAAGGGTTCAATTCGCCCCGCCAGAGGCGGGGCTCATTGAAGGAGCGATTATGGTATGTGAACTTTGCGGCAAGAATCAGGCAACAGTCCATTTAACCGAGATTATCGATGAGCAGATTAGCGAGCTTCATCTCTGCGAGGATTGCGCGCGCAAGAAGAGCGTGCAGATGGAGCAGCAGTTTAATATCGGTGATTTACTGGCAGGGCTGGTTGAATTCGGAAAGCCGGAAGAGAGTGTCGAGACCGAAACTCTCAAATGTTCAAGCTGCGGATTGCGTTATCAAGACTTCAAAAAAACAGGCCGCCTGGGTTGCGGCGAATGTTATACTAATTTCAATAAGTATCTTCTGCCTTTACTCAAAAAAATCCATGGTTCCATTCGTCATATTGGTAAAGCGCCTTATAAGCTTGCGCTGAAACCAAGAAAAAAGGTTGAGCCGAATGATGATATAAACGAATTGCGTAGCAATCTTCAGAAAGCGATTGAAAAGGAAGAATTTGAAGAGGCGGCTAGATTACGCGATGAGATAAGGGAGACGGAGAAGCATGGAGATAAATGATTTCCTGAATCATACCAGCGAATGGCTGCGCGGTACAGGCCCTAATTCCGATGTGGTTATATCCAGCCGTATACGCCTGGCGAGAAATTTAGCCAATGTTCCTTTTTCGCACCGGGCAAATAAAAAGCAGTCAGAGGAAACCCTGCAGTCTATCGAGGCGGCACTTTCACTGGTAGAGCAGCTTAAGAAAAGCCGCAACTTCCATTTGAGCGATTTAGACGGTATCGACAGGCAATTCCTGATAGAAAGGCATCTTATGTCTTTGGAGTTCGTGAAGTCTTCAAATTCCAAGGCCGTGGTTATAGAAAAAGACGAAACCATTGCAATAATGATTAACGAAGAGGACCATCTCAGAATACAGGTGTTGCAGTCCGGGCTTAATCTCTTTGAAGCATATAATATTATCAGCGTAATAGACGATATGTTATCAAAGCAACTTTCTTATGCCTTTTCTGCGGATTTGGGATTTCTCACAGCCTGTCCTACCAATATCGGCACGGGAATGCGCGGTTCGGTAATGCTGCATTTGCCGGCTTTGGTAATGAGCAGGCAGATTAACCGTGTATTGGCGGCAGTATCAAAATTAAGTTTTACCACCAGGGGTTTATACGGAGAAGGCACTCAGGCTTCGGGGAACTTTTTCCAGGTTTCCAACCAGGTTTCCCTGGGCCACAGCGAGGAAGAGATTTTACAGAATCTAAACGGTTTAATCCGCCAGTTAATTGAGCAGGAACATCAGGCAAGGCAGGCATTGATAACCGACAACCGCGCTTTAGTCGAAGATAGGGTCTGGAGGTCTTACGGTATATTAAAGAGCGCGCATATCATTACTTCGCAGGAAACGATAGAGTTGTTGTCCATGGTAAGGCTGGGAGTAGATTTAAAAATAGTTAAAGATATAGACTGCGGTGCGGTTAATGAGCTATTTATACTTACACAGCCGGCACACTTACAAAAAATAGAAGGAAGAAAGCTTTCTTCCCAGGAGAGAGACGCAAAGCGTGCGGAATTGGTACACGAAAAAATAGCCAAATTGGAAAAGAAATAATATTTTGCAGGAGGTTAACAGATGTTTAACAGATTTACTGAACGGGCAAGGAAAGTAATAATTTTAGCAAAAGAAGAAGCAAGGAGATTTAACCATGATTATATCGGGACCGAGCACATTTTGCTGGGCCTGGTGCGCGAAGGCGAGGGTGTTGCTGCCGCGGTTCTGCAGAATATGGGAACATCTCTTGAGACAATCCGGCTCGAAGTTGAGAAATTAGTTCAGCCCGGGCCTGCAACGCAGATTTTAGGGGATATCCCCTTTACCCCGCGGGCAAAGAAGGTATTAGAAATTGCCGCAGAGGAGGCGCGTTCCTTGGGGCATAATTATATCGGAACCGAACATATTCTTCTTGGGTTAATTCGTGAGGGAGAGGGTGCGGCTAGTCAGGTACTCTTGAATCTGGGGCTTGATTTAAATATGGTGCGTAATCAGGTAATGAATTTTCTGGGTTCAGCAACTCCGGGCTACGGACAGTCACAGAAAGCAAAATCAAAGACACCTGCTTTAGATGCCTTTGGCAGGGATTTGACTAATTTGGCGCAGGAGGATAAGCTTGACCCGGTAATTGACCGACATAATGAAATAGAAAGGGTAATCCAGATATTGAGCCGCCGCACAAAGAATAACCCGGTCCTTCTCGGAGAGGCAGGTGTGGGAAAGACGGCTATTGTCGAAGGCCTTGCCCAGGCAATAATCTCCAATAACGTTCCGGAGGTTTTAGAAAACAAGCGTATAATTGTTTTGGATTTAGCTTTAATGATTGCAGGAACAAAATACCGCGGGCAGTTTGAAGAAAGGATAAAAGCGGTAATGGAAGAAATTAAGCGCTCACAGGATGTAATTATTTTTATTGATGAACTTCATACCTTAGTAGGCGCCGGGGCAGCAGAAGGAGCGATAGACGCTTCAAACATCCTAAAGCCTGCCCTTTCACGCGGAGAGATTCAGTGTATCGGAGCAACTACCCTTGATGAGTATCGCAAGCATATTGAAAAAGACTCTGCGCTGGAGAGAAGGTTTCAGACAATCATGGTTGAACCTCCCAATGTTGCTTTAACCATAGAGATTTTAAAGGGATTACGGGATAAATACGAAGCCCATCACAAGATAACTTATCAGGACGAAGCCTTGGAAGCAGCTACAAAATTATCCGACAGGTATATCAGCGGAAGATACCTGCCTGATAAAGCAATTGATTTAATTGACGAGACCGGAGCTCGCGCACGGCTTAACGTTTTGGTTGTTCCGGCGGAATTAAAAGAACTCGAGAATAAAGTAGCAACCCTGAAGCAGGAGAAAGAATCCCATATTAAATCACAGGACTTTGAAAAGGCCGCGTCTTTACGTGACGAGGAAAGGCAGGCACGCGCTAAATTAGAGGAATTGAAAGGCGAGTGGGCAAAGACCAAGGACAGGTTACGCCCGCAGGTAACCGCTGAAGATATTGCCAAGATTGTATCGCAGTGGACGGGAATACCCTTATTCAGGCTAGAATCAAAAGAAAGCGAAAAATTATTAAAAATTGAAGAACAATTGCATCAGCGGGTAATCGGGCAGAATGAGCCGATATCGGTAGTGGCACACGCTATCAGGCGTTCGCGCGCCGGGGTAAAGGACCCGCGCAGGCCGATAGGTTCATTCATATTTTTAGGCCCTACCGGCGTAGGCAAGTCTTTACTGGCCCGCGCATTGGCGGAATTTATGTTCGGGGATGAAAATGCGCTTCTGCAATATGATATGTCTGAATATATGGAAAAGTTTAATGTTTCACGGCTTATCGGTGCTCCTCCCGGGTATGTCGGATACGAAGAGGGCGGGCAGTTAACGGAAAGAGTAAGGCGCCGGCCTTATTCGGTAATCCTTCTGGATGAGATTGAAAAAGCGCATCCGGATGTATTCAACCTTCTCTTGCAGGTTTTTGAAGAAGGCAGGCTTACCGATAGTTTTGGCAGAAAGGTGGATTTCCGCAATACGATAGTAATCATGACTTCTAACGTAGGTGCAGAACTTATCCGTAGGAGCGGTTCCATGGGGTTTAAGAGCCAGGGAGAAGAGGTTTCTTACGAGGAGATGAAGAATAAGTTATTGGAAGAAGTTAAGCGTACCTTTAAGCCGGAATTCCTGAATCGCATTGACGATACGATAGTTTTTCGTCCTCTGGTAAAAGAGGATTTGAATATGATAGTGGATTTAGAGGTTGGTTGTCTTAACGAGAGATTAAAGGAGCAGAATATAACCCTAGAGATAGATGATGAAGCAAAGCAACTTTTGGTTGAGAAGGGTTTTGACCCTATTTTTGGGGCGCGGCCGTTAAAGAGGACAATCCAGCGATATCTGGAAGATCCGCTTTCGGAAGAGATTATATCAGGGCGCCTTAAAGATCAAAGGAGCCTTAAGGTTACACGTAAAAACCAAGAATTGGTTTTTAGCTGGTAGCGGCATAAAGATGTTAAATCTATTCGTAAATTTAGGCGAGAAGTTTTTGAGTTTTATATATTTTCTAGGCGAGCAGTTGGTACTTTGTTTGCGCATGCTGGGCTGGATGTTTGTCTCGCCGCTTGAGTGGCGCAGGACATTGGTCCAATCCAAGCGCTGCGGTTGGGATAGCCTGCCGATTATCTCGGTGATTTCGCTTTTTATCGGGTTAATACTGGCATTACAGACAGCTTACCTGATGCAGCGCCTGGGTTCTGAAATGTATATTGCCAGCATTGTGGCGCTTTCTATCGTCAGAGAACTCGGCCCGGTTATTACTGCTTTGGTTATCGCCGGCAGGGTGGGTGCTGCGATTGCCGCAGAAATCGGCACAATGAAGGTAACCGAACAGATAGATGCCTTAGAAACGCTGGCTTACAGCCCGATAAAATACCTGGTAGTGCCGCGCTTTCTTGCTTTAATGCTTATGTTGCCGCTGTTGACGCTTTATGCCGATGGCATCGGCATACTCGGAGGGTATGCAATCTGCGTGTATAAGTTGGGCATAACCCCGGGGATGTATTTAAGCATTACATTTGACGCCCTGCTTTTTAAGGATGTGTTTACCGGCCTGGTTAAAAGTGTTTTCTTCGGCATGATTATTGCCGTAAGCAGCTGCTACCAGGGATTAAAGGTTTATGGCGGCGCTGAAGGTGTTGGCAGGGCAACTACCAAGGCAGTTGTTAATTCATTTATATTGATTATTGTAGCTGACTGTTTCTTTGCGGCTATGTTTTATTTTCTCTTTCCTTAAGGAAACTCATGATTCAAATCGATAACATTTATAAATCCTTCAACGGGCACCAGGTTCTTAACGGCATCTCTCTTAATATCGAGAAGGGGAAAACTACCGTAATTATCGGGCGTTCAGGATGCGGTAAATCAGTATTATTAAAGCATGTCATGGGCATCCTGAAGCCGGATGGCGGTAAGATATTGTTTGACGGACAGGATATTGGTAAATTTGACGAGGAAATGCTCCATTCTTTACGGTTGAAGATGAGCATGGTTTTTCAGTCAGCCGCCCTTTTTGATTCCCTTAACGTAGGCGATAATGTCGGCTTTGCCTTGATTGAGCACCAACGCCTGCAAAAAGACGAAATTGCCCGGAGGGTCAGGGAATCGCTGGCAATGGTAGGGCTTTCGGGCATCGAAAGGCTGATGCCTTCAGAATTAAGCGGAGGCATGAAGAAGCGTGTGGCTCTTGCCAGGGCAATTTGTATTAAGCCGGATATTATCATTTATGACGAACCAACTACCGGAGTCGACCCTATCACCGCGGATATAATCAATGAATTAATTAAAGAGCTGCACGATAGATTGAAGGTAACCTCAATCGCGGTTACTCACGATATGAAAAGCGCATATAAGATTGCCGACTGGATTGCCATGCTTTATCAGGGTAAGATTATCGCTTACGGCTATCCTGATGACATCCGCAATACCGATAATCCGGTGGTGCACCAGTTTATTAACGGTTTGTCTACCGGCCCAATAACCGAAGGAGAATAAAAAATGGATAAATCAAGACTGGAACTAAAACTCGGTATTTTTGTTTTTATCGCATTAGCCATTCTGGCAGTATTCATTTTTAAAATAGGAAATTTAAAGAATTATGGCACCGGTTATGAAATGAGATTTATTTTTCTTAATGTTTCAGGCGTTAAAACAGGCTCTCCGGTAAGGTTCTCCGGCGTTGATGTCGGGGAGGTAAGCCGCGTCAATATCCTTGAGGAAGAACAGTCAAAGAATACGCTGATAGAGGTTGTTGCCTGGGTAAATAGAGCTGTTTCTATCCCCAGCAACTCCAAGGCATATATAAACACTTTAGGCTTATTAGGCGAAAAGTACATAGAGGTTATTCCTCCTGTAAAATATGCTTCATTTATAAAACCCGGAGATGTACTATACGGCATTGACCCGACGTTAACACAGGAATGGATCGATGAAGCCCAGAAGGCGGTTAAAGATTTACGGGAGATTATAGAGAATATAAAAGCCGGCCAAGGAACGATCGGGAAATTGCTTTATGAAGATAAGCTCTATAATGAATTAGAGGCATTGGTTACTGAGATTCGCCAGGCCAAACACGGGACAATCGGTAAACTGCTTTATGAGGACACGCTGCATCAGGAATTAGAAGCTTTAATTAGCGATATCCGGCGTAACCCCTGGAAGTTATTCTGGAAAACCAGAGAGAAAAAGGCAAATAAATAACAGAGACATTTTCCGCGTTAATCCCTGCCTGTCTAGCGACAGGTAGGCTTACCAGCAGGCAGGGGGGAGTGTTCCTTGAGGAATATAAACGGTTAGTAATTGGGTCGTTTCTTTCACTAATACGAAAACCTTTTTATTGGAATGAAAACAAAAACAGTATTCGCTTGCCAGAGTTGCGGTTATCAGTCTGTGAAATGGCTGGGCAGGTGCCCTGATTGCAACAACTGGAATTCTTTTGTAGAGGAGACTTATGCTGCTCCTTCAGTAAAAGGTAAAAAGAGCTTATCTACGGTATTCAGGGACGAACCGGTCTTATTAAGGGATATTACCAGCGAAGGAGTAGAGAGGGTTACAATCGGCATTGAGGAATTGGATAACGTTTTAGGCGGCGGTATTGTTCCGGGATCGGTAATCCTGATTGGCGGTGACCCGGGCATCGGCAAGTCAACGATTTCTTTACAGGTGTGTTCTAAGCTTACCGAGAAAAAGATACCTGTACTTTATATAAGCGGAGAGGAATCTACCCGGCAGACCAAGATGCGGGCAGACCGTTTAGGGGCAGGCTCAAGCATAGGAGGCGATAATCTTTACATAGTCAGTCAGACGGACCTTTCTTTAATTATTGAATACATTGATAAGATAAAGCCCCAGGTTGTATTTATTGATTCTATTCAGGTGCTTTTCAGCGATGAAATCAGTTCTTCTGCCGGCAGCATAAGCCAGGTAAGGGAGTGTGCTTCTCGTTTAACTTTGCTGGCTAAATCACGGGGAATCAGCCTGTTTATAATCGGACATGTCACAAAGGAAGGGACTCTGGCCGGGCCGCGCGTATTGGAGCACATGGTGGATACCGTGCTTTATTTTGAAGGAGACCGTTTTTCAATGTACCGCGTTTTAAGGGCGGTAAAGAACCGTTTCGGCTCTGTGAACGAAATTGGGGTATTTGAAATGTCTTCGGCAGGCCTGAAAGAGGTAGGAAATCCTTCTCAAATGTTTTTAAGCCAGAGGCCAAAGGAAGCCTCTGGTACGGTAGTGGTTTCTGTAATGGAAGGCAGCCGCCCTTTATTCGTTGAGATACAGGCGTTGGTAAGCCATTCCGGGTTCGGGTATGCCCGAAGGCGTAGCCAGGGCTTTGATTTCAACCGTATGAGTCTATTGGTTGCCGTATTAGAGAAAAGAATGGACCTGCGCCTTGAGAATGAAGATATCTTTGTAAATGTTGTAGGAGGCATAAAGATCGAGGATCCTGCCGCTGATTTAGGTGTTAGTATTGCGATTGCTTCGGCGTTTAAGGATAAACCGGTTTTAGCAGATAGCCTCATTCTCGGCGAAGTCGGCCTCACGGGAGAAATACGCAGTATTCTGCAAGCGGAATTAAGAATCAACGAAGCCCAGAAATTAGGATTTAAGTCCTGCGTTTTACCTGAGTGGAATTTTATGAGGTTGGATAATAAGAGTAAGGATTTGGAGCTTAAACCGGTTTCTTCATTAAGGGAATCATTAAATATTATTTTAAGGAAGGAGAAATAAATGAATTTATTATTAGCGCGTATTCTTTTTATAATTGCTTTTTCTCTCTTGGGTTTTCAATCGGGAGAATTAATCGGTAATAGCTTTCTGGGTTTAGGCATAGGGTTTCTGGGCAGCTTGGTTGTCATAGTTTTAGAATTAGGCATGCGCCGTGTCTCAAGTAAAGGGCTCTCCAGCGCTGTTTTCGGGCTGATACTCGGATTAATTATGGCAAAGTTGGTAGGCGATGCATTTACCTTCTCTAGCTTACCTGCCTCAACCCTTGCCTTGATTAAGGTTATCTTGACTCTGGTTTTCTGTTACCTTGGCATGGTTATCGGGCTGCGCGGCAAGGATGAGTTTAACATAATCATTCCCTATGTTCGCCTGAGGCGCCAAGATAAGAAGGAAGAGGCAGCTGTTGTAGATACGAGCGTAATTATTGACGGAAGAATCTCGGACATCTTGAAGACAGGATTTCTGGATACTAAATTGATCTTACCGCGTTTTGTCTTAAGGGAACTTCAGAATATTGCTGATTCTACCGACCCGATAAAAAGACAAAGGGGCAGGAGGGGGCTTGAGATATTAAATAACCTGCAAAGAGACAACGGGATTCAAATTATTATCAATGACGAAGACCTTCCGGATATCAAAGGGGTTGACGCAAAAGTTGTCAGTTTGGCTAAAATTTTAGAGGCCAAGATTCTTACGGTAGATTTTAATCTTAACCGGGTCGCGAGTATTCAGGGTGTAAGCGTATTAAATATAAATGAGCTATCTAATGCAATCAAGCCCGTAGTGTTTCCCGGGGAGAAGATGCAGGTTAAGCTTATCCGTGAGGGCAAGGAGTATAATCAGGCAGTAGGATATCTTGATGACGGGACGATGATTGTAGTAGAGGATGCTCGCCGTTTGATCGGCCAGGAGGTAAAAGTTGTGGTTACTTCGGTTCTGCAGACTCAGGCCGGCAGGATGATTTTTACCCGTCTGGAGAGATAAAGATATTTCAGAGATAAATATCGCATTTTAGAAATCTCTTGATTACACAGATTTCAAAAATGATTAAAGAGATTTACTTTAAGAATTTAATCAGTGTAATCTAATTTTTAATCTGTGCAATCATAAGGATTAATTCTTTAGGGATATATAATAATGTTTGTAAGCGCGATTGTTCCTGCTGCGGGTTTGGGGTTACGTTTAAACAGCCATGTTCCAAAGCCGTTAGTAAACCTGGGCAGGAAGCCTATTTTTATCCGTACTCTCGATGTTTTATCAGCGCACCCTGTTATAAAAGAGATAATTCTGGTTGTTTCTTCCGGGAGTTTAGATTTAACAAGGCAGCATCTTAAAAAAAGCAGGACAAAAAAAATAAAGGCTCTTGTAGTCGGAGGCTGCAGGCGCAGGGATTCGGTATTAAACGGGCTAAGTAAGGTTTCGCATAAGGCAGACTTTATTTTAATCCATGATGCGGTCAGGCCGTTTATTGACCTGGGTTTGATTTCCCGAGTTATAGAAGAAGCTCAAGAAAGCGGGGCAGCTGTTTTAGGCGTACCGGTTAAATCTACGGTTAAAGAGGTTGATAGAAAGATGAGGGTAATCAGGACGTTAAAAAGGGAGCGCCTTTATGAAATTCAGACTCCCCAGGTTTTCAAGAAGGATTTAATCGTCGAAGCCTATAAAAGATTCCCAAATGCCGCAGCGGTTGATGATGCTTTTTTAGTTGAGAAACTGGGTAGAGAAGTGAGTGTAGTCCTGGGTTCGTACTTTAATATAAAGATTACTACCCAGGAAGATTTAGTCTTTGCCCGCTCCATTTTACAGGGAGATCATTTTTAGCTTCAGCCTCTGCCTGCGGCGGAAATCGCAAGCGTGTCCCCAGTATATAATTTACTATGAAAGACGCTATATATCGTTCAGGAATAGGATATGATATTCATCGCCTGGTTAAAGGACGCAAGTTATTTCTGGGTGGTATTCAAATAGCTTATATTAAAGGGCTATCAGGGCATTCAGATGCCGATGTATTGTTGCATTCGATATGTGATGCACTTTTAGGCGCAGCGGGCCTGGAAGATATCGGTAAGCATTTCCCTAATTCCGATGCTAAATATAAGGGAATCAGAAGTACGGAGTTATTAAAAAAGACATCCCGGCTTATTCAAGCTAAGGGTTTTGTTGTAGTTAATCTTGATGCCACGGTCGTTGCCGAAGCCCCGAAGATTGCTTTAGTGAGATTAAAGATGCAAAATAATATTGCAAAAATTCTTAAGCTTTCGCCATCCCTGGTTAATCTTAAGGCAACAACAGCCGAAGGGCTTGGCGATATCGGGAAAAACAAAGCAATTGCTGCCTGGTCTGTAGCGCTTTTAAGGAGGGGGAAGAAATGATTATTCTATTAGCATTGATAAAAATAATAGCCATACTCTTTATTCTAAGGTTTATTATTCTATTGGTTTTCTTTCGCCCGGAGATAAGGGCAGCCAGAGAAAGAGATCCGGCTGCCTATAGCACTTTTGAGGTTATTTTGCTCTACCATGGCCTATGCGCTATTTTTCATCACCGTATTGCCCATTTTTTTATACGCTTAAGCTGGAGTTTATTGCGCGATTAATCAGCCAGTTTTCCCGTTCTCTGACCGGAATCGAGATACACCCCGGCGCAAAAATCGGCCGAGGCCTGTTTATCGACCACGGTATGGGAGTAGTAATCGGCGAAACAACAATTATTATGGATAATGTTACTCTTTATCAGGGGGTTACTTTAGGCGGAACGGGAAAACAAAAGACCAAGCGCCACCCGACGATAGGAAATAATGTAGTAGTAGGCGCTGGAGCAAAGGTTTTGGGTAATATTATTATTGGCGATAACTCTTACATCGGAGCAAATGCGGTAGTAATTAGCGATGTGCCTGTGAATTCGACGATTGTCGGGGTTCCCGGCAGGGTTACCAAGCAGGACGGCAAAAAAATAGATACCAGTCTCGACCATAAACATACTCTCGATCCGGTTATGCAGCAGATTGAGGAATTGAAGAGCAGGATTGAGAAGTTAGAGCGATAATTATTGTAACCGGATGCTTGGATTTTTATTTCTTTCGCGGAATTATGTAGCGGCTGACTTCGGTTTGCTTTTTCGCGGGGACGTTCGTTTTGCCCCAGCGTGGCAAAACTTCACTCAATGCTCTCCCTCGCTCTCGGATATAATTTCTACTAATCGAACCGTGCCCGCTTCGGGCTGCGCATGCCCCGTTCGAAATAAACCTCGTAGCCGCCAATCTGCCGAAAGCGACAAAAGGCCTCAGGCAAGACATTAAAAAATTATGCCGATACAGATTTATAATACTCTAACAAGAAATAAAGAAGAATTAAAATCCCGTCAGGTTAAGATGTATACCTGCGGGGTTACGGTTTATGATGACTGTCACATAGGCCATGCCAGGAGCCTCTATATTTTCGAGGTGATTAGAAGATACCTGGAATACAGGGGTGTTGAGGTTAAATTTGTACGCAATATTACCGATATAGACGATAAGATCATAAATCGCGCCAGGGAACTGGGAATTGGCTGGAAAGAGCTGGTTGATAAGTATATCAAGAGCTATTATGAAGATTTAGGGTTATTAGGTATACGCTTAGGGCTCAGCGACGGAAAAGAAGAGCCGAGGGCAACAAAGAATATCCCGGATATGATTAAATATATCGAGGATTTGATTGCTAAAGGCTATGCTTATGCTACCGATAGCGGCGTGTATTTTAGTGTGCGCAAGTTTAAAGATTATGGAAAGCTGTCCGGGCAGAGTATTGACCAGATGTTGACCGGAGTAAGAAAAGAGGCGGATGAGACAAAAGAAGACCCGCTGGATTTTGCTTTATGGAAGCTTTCCAAAGCGGATGAGCCGTCTTGGGATAGCCCTTGGGGCAAAGGCAGGCCGGGTTGGCACATTGAATGTTCTGTGATGAGTCAGAAGTTCCTAGACACAGATACGCTGGATATACACGCTGGCGGAAGGGACTTGATTTTTCCTCATCATGAAAATGAGATTGCGCAAAGCGAGGCCAGGACAGGAAAGCCGTTTTCCAAGGCCTGGATACATCATGGGCTTTTAACTATAAACGGACAGAAAATGGCAAAGTCCCTGGGTAATTTCGTTACCATAAAAGATTTTATTAATAAATATCATGACGCAGACATCTTAAAATTGTTCTTTTTATCCGCGCATTACTCTAATCATATAGATTATAATGAAGATAAAATCGAAGAATCTAAAAAGCAGAAGAAAAGTTTCAATAAATTTTTTCACGAGGCTAATAGCTGGCCTTTATTGAAAACAAGAAATAAAGTAGGCTCTACTGTTGAAGATAAAGATAAGATAGATAAAATCTGTGCAAAATTCAAGCATGCCATGGATGATGACTTTAATACCTCCATTGCTTTGGCTTGCTTATTTGAATTAATAGATCTGGGTTTGGGTTTTGTTTCTTCTGATAAAGAGGATATGATTAATTATGCCAAATTACAATTGGAAGATTTCTCTAACATATTCGGCCTTACGGTAAAAGCAATAATAATAACGAAAGAGGCGAAAGAAATGCTTGAAGAAAGAGATCGGGCGAGGAAAGATAAGGATTTTAAAAGAGCAGACGCGATACGAGAAGAAATAAAGAAGAAATTTAATCTTTATATAGCTGATACTGGTAGTACTTCAGCTGTGTCATTAATTCCACCCGAAGAATAATTTTTGGAAAAATGAAAAAGACTAAAGGTAAATTCATTACATTTGAAGGTTCTGAAGGAAGCGGTAAGAGTACGCAGGCTAAATTTCTGGTGCAATATTTAAGGTCAAGAGGCAAGCAGGTTGTTTTTTTGCGTGAGCCTGGTGGGACAAAGGTCAGCGAAAAGATAAGGAAAATTCTTCTTGATAAGAATAACCATAATATGTGTTCATTGACAGAGATGCTTCTTTATATGGCAGCACGGGCCCAGATAGTCAGGGAAACAATAAGCCCCTTTTTAAAAAAGGGCTATATTATTATCTGCGACCGCTTCCTTGATTCTACGGTTGCCTACCAGGGTTATGGATTAGGGGTAAACTTATCCTTAATCAGGCATTTGGCAAATTTTGTTACCCTGGGGATAAATCCTGATTTGACAATTTTTCTGGATGTTGCGGTTTTAAAGGGGTTGCGTGCTTGTGGCAAAAAGCTAGACCGCATTGAACAAAGGGCGCTTGTTTATCATCAGCGAGTCCGCCGCGCATATCTTAAATTAGCAGCCCAATATCCCAGGCGCATAAAAATAATTAAGCCCGATAAGGATAAAATGTCCACGCAGGCTAAGATTAGAAAACTCATTTTAAGATATGGCTTATAATAAAAAATCAGCTTCAAATAATCTATCCCGCAGTGAAGAGTTAGCCGAGGAGCTCATTAAAAACGCCTGGGAGAATAATAGGCTGGCTTCTGCTTACCTTTTTTTTGGCCCGGCGGGGACAGGCAGGATGACACTGGCGCGCAGCCTCACCAAGACGGTTAATTGCCAGGAAGGGACGTTTCCACCTTGCCTTAGCTGTGCCTCTTGCCGGAAAATTGATAATAATAATCATCCGGATGTACATTATGTCCAGAAAGAAGATTCTAACTTTATCAAAATCGAACAGATTCAACAAATGCAGAGAGAAATTTATCTGCGGCCATTTGAAGGGGGGAAGAAGGTTTTTATTATTCTCAGTGCCGAAAACCTTACGGAGGAGGCCTCAAATTCTTTATTAAAAATCCTGGAAGAACCGCCGGGGAATTCCCTGATAATATTAATAGCTTCAGATTTACGCAGGATGCTTGCGACAATTATCTCACGTTGTCAAAAAGTAAGGTTTCTGCCGCTGGATCGTTTCAATGCAGAACTTGCTTTGAAGCGCAATTACCATTTGGATGAAAAGTTAAGCCATTATCTTGCCTTTTCATTTGAGGGCAGGCTGGGTGAAGCACTGAAATTCAAAGAAGGCGATATAATCAAAGAGAAAAACCGCATTATCAGGCAATTTATCAGTAATCCGGAGTTATTATCCGAGAATAATGATTTAAAGGATAAAGAAAAACTCGCACTGACATTAAAGATATTAATAGGTTGTATTCGCGATATATATTTACTTAAAAGCGGCAGCGATAAACAGGGCTTGATTAACGAAGATATAGGAAATGAAATTTCCTTGCTTGCAAAAAGATTCAGCTTCAAAGAGCTTGAGCTAATGCTTGAGAAGTTATGCGATTGGTTCCAGAATATAAGTCAAAATATTAACCCTCGGCTATTAGCCGATAATATAGGATTATTATGGAAAAAATAATTGAAATAAAAATCAGGGAGTATGGGCCGGTTGTTCACGTTAAAATGGAAAGTGACAGCATTAAGCCGGGGGAGCGTCTTATCTTAGAGCAGGACCGCGGCCTTGATTACGCTTGCGTGATTGCTATTTTGGATTCTTCGCCTCAGCCTGGGGAGGTAAAATCTTCAAGAAAGGTCCTTAGGCGCGCAAGCGATGCTGATTTAAGGCAGATTGAAAATAATAAAAAAAGGGCAAAAGAGGCGTTGAATACCTGTGTATCTAAGATAAAGGAGCATAAACTTTCGATGAAACTGGTGGGCGCTGAGTTTTCCTTTGATGCCAGTAAAATAATATTTTATTTTACTGCCGAGGGAAGAGTAGATTTTCGCAACCTGGTAAAGGATTTAGCGAAGATTTTTAAAGTAAGGATCGAACTAAAACAGATAGGCGTCAGGGATGAAGCTAAGTTATTCGGCGGAATCGGCCCCTGCGGACGCAGGCTTTGCTGTGCGGCATTTCTTAAAAACTTTGAGCCGGTAAGCATTAAAATGGCCAAAGAAGAAGGCCTGCCTCTTAATCCCCCGAAGATTTCTGGAATTTGCGGAAGGTTAATGTGCTGCCTTAGTTATGAATATGAGGTTTATAAGACTCTTTCCCGCGGTCTTCCTCGCCAGGGCGAGAAGCTGCATACTCCTCAAGGTAAGGGGAAAGTAATCTCGGTTGATATTTTTAAGAGGATAGCAGTAGTTGAGCTGGAAGACGGCAAGCAGATAGAAGTGAATTATAAACATGAAAAATAAATTTTATATTACTACACCCTTATATTATGTAAATGCCTCGCCTCATATCGGTCATTCTTATACTAATATTGCCGCTGATACGTTAGCCCGGTATAGACGCAAGGATTTAGGCGATGAGAATGTCTGGTTTTTGACGGGCACTGATGAGCACGGACAGAAAATACAAAAGGCGGCTGAAGAGGCAGGGCTAAAACCAGAAGAATTTTGTGATAAGATGGTTTTGCAGTTTAAAAATCTCTGGTCGAGCCTTAATGTTTCCTATAATGATTTTATCCGTACTACCGAAGTCAGGCATGTTAGGGCTGTTCAGGGAGTTTTAGATATACTCTATAAAAAAGGCGATATCTACAAGGAGAAGTATGAAGGCTGGTATTGTACTCCTTGCGAGACGTTTTGGTTAGAAATTCAGGCTATAGATCACATTTGCCCGGATTGCAGGAGCCCACTGGAAAAGATTGTAGAAGAGAATTACTTTTTTAAGCTCTCAAAATACCAAGATTGGCTGATTGGATATATAAATAATCCCGATAA
>JAHJCI010000079.1 GCA_018813085.1 Candidatus Omnitrophota bacterium
ATTTTTCTACCGCAAGCTTCACGTCTTCTACCTTGGAGAAATTTAATGGGAAAGACTGGGTATCCAGCGGCTCTTTTTCTGCTGCTTCTTCCTGGACCTTGCGTTGTTCGGCTAATTTTTCCAACGTAGAGACCATGATTACCTTTTTATTCAGCCATTCGTAACCGAAGCCGTAAGTTTTTACAATCGTATCCAGCGCATTCTCCCAGGGTACTTCCACCAGCCTGATGGTAACCGCGCCCATTACCTCGGGAGTAGCTACGACATTGACGCCGGCCTTATAAGAAATAATCCGCAGCACACTCCTTATATCAGCCTCCTTAAAATCAAGGGTTACATTGCCGCTTACGGATATATCCTCTGATTCTACTGCCTGCGGGATTCCTGACTCTTCCTGCTCTTCTGCGCATAAACTCATAACCGAAAGTCCCCAGCCAAATACTAAGATTAGGATAATCCTTATTATCTTCATTTTTCCTCCTTTTATAATTGCTCTCTTGCGGCAGAATTACAAAAAATCCGCAATAAAAGGTTACTCGCCGCCTTTGTCTAAAATTAATTCTACCGGTTGATTATCTTTAAGCAATATTACCTTGTTTTCCTCTATCTTGAAAATAGCCTGTCCGGAAATGAAATCTCCGACGCTTAAAATCTGATCATTTATTATCACATAGGAAGGCCCTTTTGGGTCATAGATTATGCCCTCTAAGACTATCTTTCTCTCCGAGCCTACCGGCTCCAGGTTAAGCAGGCGGCCGTCAGGAGTAACTAAAGCAATAAAGGGGTCGCGCCTGCCCTTATCTTCGTAAACTATTGCCTCCTCGGCAAAACAAAAAACTAAACCTGATATTAAAAGATAAAATAACACAGCCAGGCTAAAGGCTATATAACAGGGTTTAGCTCTTACTCTAGATATTTTCCGCCTACGGCGGGAATATTTAATCATCGACATATGCCTTCAGCCTCAATTTAATTTTATGCTCAAATGGCCCCTCTTCGCTATACTCTATATCTAATTCTTCCACGCCCAATAATAGGGAATGATTTTCCAGCTCGGCCAGAAATTTTCCTAATTGATGATATCCCGCGGATAACTCAAGGTCAATCATAACAAAATCATACTCTTTAGCAACAGGCTTGCCAGGGGCCCGCTTATTAACACCCTGGCGTACGGGCCTTACTTGATATATTTCTACCTCTTCTTGATTGGCAAGGCGCGATATTTCTTCGATCACCCAGCTGATCTGATCTGAGGAAGCTATCTTCTTTATCTGGCTGACTACACTGCCTGTCTGTTTCTGCATAATTTCCAAATCCGCATTGAGGTTTTTCAGCCCGCTGCTTAACCTGGCAATATTAGGGCTTATCGCCTTGAGAGCTCTAATTTGGGACATTAAAACAAATGAAAAATCCAAATACAGGATTATCACAACCGCCAGCACGGCCAGTATCAGCTTATTCCTGTCCTGGGTTATCTTGTTTATATTTTCGGCTATATGGGGCTTTATCTTATTTAATAATTCCTTTAAATTAAGCTTTTTCATTTTAACTTGCCTTCCAGGGTAAAATCCATTATTGAATAAGCTCCCAATGTCCGCATTTTCACCCTGCCTAATTCCAGGCTGATGAAATCCTTAAAGAATGATTTATCTTTTTTAAGCTGACTCAAAAACAGGTTCAGCATGCGCATCTGTTCGCTCTCCGGGAAGACTACTGAGCCCTTAAGGCTGAATTCTTTTTCTTTCAGGTTTAAACGGTTAAACCAGACGCCGCTGGGTAACGCTCCTAGCAAAGACTGCATTTTATCAGAAACGGTAATTCTCTGTATAAGCAATTTATTGACCTGTTCGCTTTGCTGGCTGCTGAAATTATATTGCCTCTTCCATTCGTTTACTTCCTGCCGCTCTACACTGAATTTTGTCCATTTGCTATTTAAGGCCTTATATTGAACCGACTTAATTAAAAATAATCCTGCCAGCAATAAATGAATAGCAAGAAGCAATCCGAACGCTGCAGGCAGAATATAGATAAGCAGCTGTTTAGCCTGGGGCAGAAAAGAGCGCGCTGCTTTCTTTTGACTTAATTCTTCTGGCAACAGGTTAATCTTTATCATCTTTTTAAACACAGATTAGCACAGATTTTTTTCGCAGATTATCACAGATTTGAATTATTATCTGTGTTCATCTTGTATCTTTTCATCTGTGATTATCCG
>JAHJCI010000080.1 GCA_018813085.1 Candidatus Omnitrophota bacterium
ACAGGTTCTAGCGCGAAGCGCGGAGTCCTCTTGGCCCACCATTTTTAAAAATAAAATATTAAAAAAAAACTAAAAGATGTTTTGTTGCCGAGAATACTGAATTTTTTATCTTTTATTTTTAATCTTTAATTTTGAAAAATATGGAATTAGACATTCTAAGACATTCTTGTTCGCATATTTTGGCTCAGGCAGTGAAAGAAATTTGGCCGGATGCCAAACTGGGGATTGGGCCGGCTATTGAGGACGGGTTTTATTATGATTTTGACAAAAGCGATCCTTTTACTGAAACGGATTTGTCTCTTATCGAAGATAGAATGAAAGAAATCATTGCCCGCAATGAACCCTTCATCCGCGAGGAGATAGATAGAGATGAGGCGCGCAAGTTATTCACAGGCCTGAAGGAAAATTATAAGGTTGAGCTGATTAATTCTTTAGAAGACGAGAAGGTTAGCGTCTATAAGACAGGAGGCAATTTTCTGGATTTATGCCGGGGGCCGCATATAGCATCAACCGGGCAAATAAAGGCATTCAAGTTATTATCGATTGCCGGGGCATATTGGCATGGTATTGAGACTAACCCCATGCTGCAGCGCATTTACGGCACTTGTTTTGATTCCAAGGCAGAGCTCGAGGAGCATTTAAAGAACCTAGAAGAAGCCAAGAAGCGCGACCATCGCAAACTGGGGCCGCAACTTGATTTTTTTAATATATATCCCGAGGAAGCAGGGCCGGGCATTGTATTTTATCATCCCAAGGGTGCCCTTGTAAGAACCATAATTGAGGATTATTTAAAGAAAGAGCACCTCAGGAGGGACTATCAAATAGTTATTACTCCGCATATTATGGATGCCGGCCTATGGCATACTTCAGGGCATTACGAATATTACCGCCAGAATATGTATACGCTGCAGATTGATAACAAGGAATTTGTACTTAAGCCAATGAATTGCCCGGGGCATATTTTAATCTATAAATCTAAGATTAGAAGTTACAGGGATTTGCCTTTGCGGCTGTTTGAGCTGGGGACTGTTTACAGGCATGAGAAAACCGGCGTACTGCATGGCTTATTGCGCGTGCGCGGCTTTACGCAGGACGATGCGCATATATTCTCTACCCCGGAACAGTTACAGTCCGAGATCAGCGGCATCATTGATTTGTATCTCTGGCCATGGCGGATTTCGGGTTTCTTGATTTAGCCGTGGAATTAAGCACGCGCCCAGAGAAATCGATCGGCACAGATGAGGATTGGCAGCGCGCTACTTCTGCTCTGGAGCAATCATTAAAAGAGAAGAATCTGAACTATGAAGTTAATCCGCAGGAAGGAGCCTTTTACGGCCCCAAGATTGATATAAAAATAAAGGATGCTTTAAAAAGGAAATGGCAGTGCGCAACCATACAGTGCGATTTTGTTCTTGCGCAGAGATTTGGCTTGAAATTTATTAATTCCCAAGGATCAGAAGAACCGCCTGTTTTGATTCATCGGGTTATCTTGGGCAGCCTTGAGCGTTTTATGGGCGTGCTCCTTGAACATTACGCAGGAGCTTTGCCTTTATGGCTTGCGCCAATACAGGTCAACATTATCCCCATAAAAACAGCTGCGGGAGAATGGGCAGCACAGGTTGCTCTTGTCCTGAAAGAACAATCCATCAGGGTTGGGCTTGACAGCCGTAACCTGACTTTGGATAAGAAGATCCGCGAATCTGAGATGGGTAAGATTCCTTATTCAGTTATTCTTGGGGAGCGCGAAGCCAAAGCCCAAACCGTTGCAGTTAGAAAAAGAGGCGAGGGTAAGAGTATGACAATGCCGCTTGAGGATTTTGTAGACAGGATTAAAGAAGAGTCAAGAAACAAGGTTGCATAAAGGCTTGTGGCGTTAAGCAGCCGGCTTGATACCCGGCCTATATGCCAATTACAGGCAGGAGGTGTCAATATTAAAAAATTTGTAAGGATAAATGAGAAGATACGTTCATCACAGGTACGCCTGATAGGCGCAGAAGGCAATCAACTGGGGGTAGTAGCAATACAAAAAGCTTTAGAGATAGCAATCCAGCATGAGCTGGATTTGGTGGAGGTGGCTGCTCAGGTTGACCCGCCGGTCTGCCGTATAATGGATTACAGCAAATTTAAATATGACCAGTAAAAGAAGGAGCGTGAGGCAAAGAAGCATCAGACCAAGATACATTTAAAGGAGGTTCGCCTCAAGCCTAATATCGACGAACATGATTATCAGGTGAAGCTGAGGCAGGCAATCAATTTTTTAAACAAGAAAGATAAGGTTAAGGTTAACCTTATGTTCCGGGGCCGGCAGATGCAGCATACGGATTTAGGCAGAAAGCTCCTGGACCGTTTTGTTAATGATGCCCAGGAAGCCGGCAAAACAGAAAAAGGCTCATCTATGGAGGGCAGAGTTATGTCGGCAGTGCTGGCGCCTCGGTAGTTTAGTAATTATTAGATTAGTTAATTAACAAGTTCGAAGATAAGGTTAGGATGGTAACATGGGAAAATTAAAAACACATAAAGGTGTTGCGAAGAGATTTAAAAAGACAAAATCAGGCAAACTTAAATATAGCTCCTGCGGCCTGGGGCATTTGCTGACAAATAAAACCAGCAAGAGAAAAAGGTCCTTAGGCAAGGCGGGTATTTTATCAAAACCCAGCCGGCAACTTAAACAGCTCATGCCGTATAGTTAGTTAAGGAAATCAGGCAAGAGGGGTTGGAGCTGTCGGGTAGTCTATCTATCGTCTGGTTGATGGTAGTTAGGTTAGGCTTTTAGCAGGCGGTTAAGGAGCAGAAATTCTTATAGTCTCTACTTGCCCCGTTTAGAAATCGAAGATTTCTAACGGGGCTTGCTATTTACTACTTTTTGTGATAGTTTAGTTGTATTGCGATAACGAAGCTGTTCTGTGAGCTGAAATGAACATAGAGGAGGAATATGGCTAGAGTAAAACATAGTCCGGCCAGTCGCAGGCGGAAAAAGAAAACTTTAAAAAAGGCCAAAGGGTATTTTGGTGATAGAAGTAAGCAATATCAGCAAGCCAGGCGTACCGTGGCCCGTGCAGAAGTTTACGCCTATCGTGACCGGAGAGTGAAAAAAAGAATTATTCGCCGCCTTTGGATTGTTCGTATTAATGCTGCCTGCCGGGCATCAGGTATTAAATATAGTCAATTTATGAATGGACTAAAGAAGGCAAAGATTAATCTGGACCGTAAGGTATTAGCTGAGTTGGCAGTTAGCGATAGCAAGGCGTTGAAGAAATTAATCGAGATAGTTAAAGAAGCCTGAAGCCGGGGCGCAGCAACCAGAAAATCTTCTCAGTAATCTGTATTCTGTAATCTGGTTTCTGCCGAGCAAGGCGAGGGAATATGCATGTAATTATAGCAGGTTGCGGACGAGTAGGCGCGGAATTAGCTAAATTACTCTCCAATGAAGGGCATGATGTTGTTATCATTGATAAGAACCAGACGGCTTTTAGCCGCCTGGGAGGGACTTTTAACGGGATTACTACCATAGGCAACTGCTTTGATTTGGATTTATTAAAGTCTGCCGGCGTGGAGAAAGCCAATGTTTTTTGCGCTCTTACCAACGGGGATAATACGAATTTAGTCTCTGCCCAGGTCGCCAAGAAGGTATTTAATGTCCCTAAGGTCATTGCCCGTGTGTATGACCCGGAGAGGGCGCAGATTTATCAAAGCCTCGGACTGGATATCATAAGCGGCACCAATCTTTTTGCGGCGATGTTAAGAGACAAGATTATCGAAAGCCGCTTTTCCAGCTATCTTATTGAGAGCAAGGATGTCGGCGTTATCCAGATGGAGATCAAAAACAGCTTGGCGGATAAGAAGGTCCAAGAGCTTAATATTGAAGGCGAATTTCAGGTTGTGGCAGTAAAGAAAATTGAGGGCACAATAATCCCTAAGCCGGATACCGTCTTGAATAATAAAGACGTGGTTATGGCGATCGTCAAAACCGAGAGCTTAGAAAAA
>JAHJCI010000081.1 GCA_018813085.1 Candidatus Omnitrophota bacterium
AAGCAAGCGGCATGCGAAGAGGGAATGAAAACCTTGAGAGAAAATGCGCTCACTCTGGCATTAAACGCCGAAACTTCCCTGGAAGAGGTTTTAAGGGTAACCGCCGTTTAGTTTAATAATTAGTCAATTAAAGAACTCAATGTTTTAAAGGATGCACACAGATAGGTAAAACTAAAAAAATAGTTAATTTAGGATGTACACTGATAAAAATTGAAAGTGTGTGTATCAAAAAACTGGTTATTTCTAATTAGCCATCAATGTGAATCCAAGATACAGTTTTTAAATTGTCTAAATAAAAATGTTAAACCTTAAAGAAAAACTAATCGAGATACTGGTAAAATCTAAGTCTATCCCTAAGGAAAAATTAGATTCCCTGATAGAGTTACAGAGAAAGAAAAATACATCCCTAAGGACGCTATTGCTCAATGAGAAGATTATTTCCGAGCAGGAACTGCTTTCGGTGTTATCGGAATATTTATTCCTGCCTTCCCTGCACCTGGGTAAATATAAATTTGACCCTAAAATAATAGCGCTAGTTCCGGAGCAGCTCTGCCGCCGTTACACAATTATACCCCTTGCGCGCATGGGCAATACTTTAACAGTTGCGGTTACTGACCCGCTTAATATTTTCGTTTTAGATGATTTAACTACTCTTACCGGCTGTCAGGTAGATATTATTTTAAGCCCAGAAGAAGAGATTAAAAAGGCGATAGACGCAAATTATCGCAAGGATGACGTTGACCTGCAGAAGTTTCTTGATGAGATGTCTGAAGATTCACCGAAAGAAACAGATGCGGACTTCAAAGAAGCTGATTTAAGCGCAGGGTTGGAGTTAACAGAGGTAGTTCGCGAAAGCCAGGCACCTCCGATCGTGAAACTCGTTGATTTGATATTAATCCAGGCATTAAAACAAAGATCTTCGGATATTCACCTGGAGCCGGAGGAAGAATGCCTGCGCGTACGTTACCGTATCGACGGGAATCTTCAGGATGCACTCAAATTGCCAAAAGAAAATCAAAATGCCGTATTAGCTCGCTTAAAGATAATATCCAATATGAATATTACCGAAAGCCGCCTGCCGCAGGACGGAAGATTCAAGGTTCGCCTGGGCCCCAAAGAAATAGATTTCCGCGTTTCAGCTTTACCCACTACCTTTGGGCAAAAGTTTGTTTTAAGAGCCCTGGATAAGTCTAATTTAGCCATAGGGCTGGATAAGCTGGGTTTTTCTGAGCAGCCGCTCTGCCTGTTTAAAGAAGCAATCGCCCATCCTTTCGGGATAATCCTGGTTACGGGCCCTACGGGAAGCGGTAAATCTACTACTCTTTATTCTATACTTAACCGCTTGAATCAACCGGAAAGGAATATTATCACCATTGAGGATCCGGTTGAGTATGAACTGGAAGGGATTACTCAAGTCCATGTTCGCCACGAAATAGGCCTTGATTTTGCTTCCGGCCTGCGCTCAATACTGCGCCAGAGCCCGGATATCATTATGGTAGGAGAGATACGCGACTCAGAAACAGCGGATATCGCCATAAAGGCAGCTTTGACCGGCCAGTTAATCCTCTCTACGCTTCATACCAATGATGCGGTTTCCAGTATTACCAGGCTTATGGATATGGGCATTGAGCCGTTCCTGGTGGCCTCTAGCTTGATTATGGCTTGTGCTCAAAGGCTTTGCAGGATGATTTGCAGTAAGTGCCGTCAAAGTGTTGATGCAAGCGAGAAGCTAATGAAAGAATTCGGGATAAAAGAAAAGTTTCCGGTTTATCAGGCAAAGGGCTGCGATTACTGCAACCATTCCGGCTACTACGGAAGGATTGCCATATTAGAGGTATTGATGATAGATGATTATATCCGCCAGCTTATCATAAAAAAGGGTTCTCTCGAGGAAATTAGGGAGTATGCAGTTAAAAATAAAGGCATGCTTACCCTGCGCGACGATGCTTTGACAAAGGTTAGGCAGGGTTTAACTACCTTGGATGAGGCCCTGCGCATTACAACAGAAGAATAAATAATAAGGAGTACCCAGAGACCAGAAAATTTCTCTTTAATCTGTACTCTGTTCCGCACAATAGTTACTATTACAGGTGCGGGATCCCGCCTTTGATTTATCTGTTGGGCGGGATAATCTGGTTTCTCCCAAACAAAGTGAGGGAATATGCCTAATTTTGAATATAGCGCTAAGGATAAGTCGGGCCAGACAATATCCGGCGAGAGCGAAGCCACAAATGAAAACGAGGTTGTTCAATTACTGCATATGAAGGGCCTTGTGGTAGTTTCCATCAAGGCAACCAAGAAAAAGTCTTCTTCTAAAAAGCGGATAGGGAAAGTCAAATTGGACGATTTAGTAGTATTTTCCCGGCAGCTGGCAACATTAATTGACTCCGGCATTCCCTTAGTCGGCGCATTGGGTATATTAATCGACCAGGTTGAGAACCCGAGCCTGAAAGAGGTGGTCTTGTGCGTCAGGCGCGATGTAGAATCCGGATTGAGTTTTTGCGAGAGCCTGGCTAAACATCCGAAAGTCTTCTCCTCATTTTTTATCAGTATGGTACGCGCCGGAGAAACATCAGGCATGCTTGATGATGTATTAGAAAGAGTGGCTTCCTATCTTGAGAAGACCGCAGCATTAACGCGCAAGGTTAAGTCAAGCCTTGTCTATCCGGCCATAGTGATAGTCATGGCGATTGCGATTACTTCTGTCTTATTGCTTAAAGTCGTGCCGACGTTTAAAGGTATCTTTGATATGCTAGGCGGCAATCTTCCTTTTCCCACCCTTGTTTTAATCACAATCAGCGATATATTGAAAAGAATGCTTGTTTTTGTAATATTCGGCTTTTTTGTTTTGGGGGCGCTGTTTAAGAAATATATTAATACCGAGAGGGGCAGGTATAATTTTGATAAGACTATGCTTAAGGTGCCTGTTCTAGGTATGCTTTTTCGCAAGGTAGCAGTCGCCAAGTTTTCCCGTACACTTTCGACTTTAGTTAAAAGCGGAGTTTCCATACTCGATGCCCTGAGTATCGTAGCAAAGACTTCAGGTAATAAGGTAGTTGAAGAAGCGGTGAATAATTCATTGCGTGCGGTTCGCGAAGGAGAACCTATAGCAAAGCCTTTGGCCAGGAGTAAGGTTTTCCCTCCCATGGTTACGGCAATGGTTGGAGTAGGGGAACAGACAGGCAAGCTGGAAACAATGCTTACTAAAATAGCGGATTTTTATGATGACCAGGTAGATGCTGCCGTAGCAGGCCTGACAAGCATGATTGAGCCTTTGGTAATCGCTTTCCTGGGCGTCATTATCGGAGGCATTGTCATTGCCTTATTCTTACCTATATTGCAGATTACCCAGTTAATGAACCCTTAAAAATCCGGCTTATCTTTGCTTTGGGGTAGGGGGGGTAGGGATTTTTTCAACAAGAACTTGAATTTTATTCAACATGTGTTATACTCTTAGTAGAATGTGATTTCTGAAAAAGGCAAACCATTCGAAAGGATGGGACGCAAAACTATAGGGCCCTAGAGGTAAAAGGGTAGCCAGCTGCCAGATAAAATGCAAGCAATTATTTATATATTATTTTTTAGCCGTACCTATTCTTCAGGAGAGGAATAGGTTTTTTATTTTGAATATGCAAAAATCTCTTGACAACTCAGGAAGGGGGGTGATAATAAGAAAATAAGTTGTAAAAAGAAAAGGCAAGGCTTAATACGCAGATTAAGCTAGAGGCTTAATATATTAAACTTAAGCGTATTGAAAAGTCTTAATCCTGCCTTTAGAAAGGAGGAACATCGAATGAAAAAAGGTTTTACGCTGGTTGAAATTATGATCGTAGTGGCAATAATTGCTTTACTAGCTGCCATCGCCATACCTAACTTGCTTAGGGCAAGAGTAAATGCTAGCGAGAGCAATGCACAAGCAACCTTGAGGACAATCTCAACTGCCTGTGAGAGCTTTGCCGCAGCAAACAACGGAAATTATCCTACGGCTTTCGCAGATATGACAGGAGCTGTACCGCCTTATCTTAACGAAGATTATACGGCCGCCGCAAGGCAGGGATACAATTTTGCTTGCGGAACCATAGGAGTTGCCGGATATAGCTGTACTGCTACGCCGGTAACCTGCAATACCACAGGAACGAGAACATTTACTATTACTACAGGTGGAGTTTTGACCGGAGCAGGTTGTTAATTCTGGAGTTCTTCTTTGTGAATTGTTTGTTTAACCCCGCACCTTGAATAAGGTGCGGGGTTTTTTAATGAGCCCCGCTTCGTAAGATGCAACAAAATTCTGTTTTCCGAGAGATTCACAGAATTTCCGGGACCATAATTTTGCTGCACTCAGCGGGACGAATTAATCCCGATAGCAACAAGAAAATTTAGCTATAAATTTTCCCCTAGAAATCGCTTTGCGATTTCAGGGACTAAGTCCCGGAAATGCTTCGCATTTCACGGGGGAAGTGTTTTGCTATCGGGATTAGTTCGTCCCGCTGAGTGCAGCAAAATTATGGTCCCTAGAAATCGCTTTGCGATTTCAGGGATTAAAT
>JAHJCI010000082.1 GCA_018813085.1 Candidatus Omnitrophota bacterium
AATCCCCGGATCGTGACTTTGGATAATAAGCCGGCTGTTATCGAGGTGGTAACATTAGACCCGACACCGCAATGGAGTTATAATAAGGACACGAATGATTATGTAATGACTAATTACCGTCAGGAAAAATACGGTATAATACTGAAGGTAACGCCACAGATAAATAAATTGGGTTATGTAACCTTAAATTTAGAGCCTGAAGTAAGCGAATGGCTGAGGGATAAAACCTTAGCCGGAGGCTCAGGATTAAGCGTTGATTTACCGGTTATTTACAGGCAAACTACCTCAACTACCGTTATGGTTAAAGACGGTAATACTCTGGTTATCGGAGGCCTGATTAAGAATAAGACTACGGATACTGTTCAGAAGGTCCCTTTTCTGGGAGATATACCTATTTTAGGCATATTCTTCAAACACAGGACCAAGACGGTAGAGAAGAAAGACTTGATTATCTTTATAACTCCTAAAATATTAACAATCCAGGATTATTAGGCCAGACGGGGAAATTACTAACTGTTTAAAGATAAGCGAGCCTACAATAGAGGCAAGCTTTGAATTTGAAGGGAGATTATCCCAAACTAAGAAAAGGAAAATTATGGAAAATAAAACACAGAAAGAGATACTAATAAATGCAGATTTACTCGATAAGCGTGTAGCTGTTGTTAACAACGGGCATCTGGAAGAGTTTTATATTGAACAGCCTCAGGATAAGACTATTGTGGGCAACATTTATAAAGGGCGGATTGAAAGCGTAGTACCTTCTCTAAATGCTGCTTTTGTGGATATCGGATTGAATAAGAAAGGCTTTCTCTATCTTTCGGAGATTGACCCCGGGGTTTATGAGCCGGCAGAAGAAATCAAGCCCGTTGAACCGTTGAAATTAAAAAAGGGTGATGAGGTTTTGGTTCAGGTAGTAAAAGAGGCATTCGGCACAAAGGGCCCGCGCGTCTCAGGGCACATCGGCCTTGCCGGAAGGTACCTGGTTTTAACGCCTCAGCATACGCATTGGGGGGTTTCCCGGCGCATCGATAACGAAACAGAGAGAAAACGCTTGCGGACAATTCTTAGTAAACTAAGGCTATCCAAGAATGCCGGTTTTATAGTCCGTACGGCTGCCGCTGGTAAAAGCGCAAAGGAACTTATACGCGATGCCCGTTTTTTGCTTAAGTTATGGTCCAGGATAAAGAAGGAAGCTTCTCACCGTACTTCACCCAGCTTCGTATATGAAGAATATGATTTGGTTTTACGCATATTACGCGATTCCTTCACTGAGGATGTTGCTCGCGTTATCGTAGATTCTAAATCAGAATACAGGCGTATTAAGGGTTTTGTAGGCAATTTCCAGAGGGACTTGGCAAGGCGCATTCAATTATATCAAGGACCGGATTTATTTCATGAGAGGAACATGGAGAAGCAGATAAATAAGATATTCGAGAGGTGCGTTTATCTTAAATCCAAGTGTTATATTATAATCGAACCTACAGAAGGATTAGTGGTAATCGATGTAAATAGCGGAGGTTTTAAAAAGAATTCTACTCCGGAAGAAGCGGCCTTCAGGATTAATTCCGAGGCTGCAGTTGAGATTGCCCGGCAGTTACGCTTACGCGACCTGGGAGGGATTATTGTTATCGATTTCATTGATATGGAAAAGGAAAAGCATCGCAGGGGGGTATTGAATATCCTCAACCACCATTTGAGCAAGGATAAAGCGAAATACGATTGCCTGGGTATATCTAAATTCGGGCTGGTTCAGCTTACCCGCGAACGTATACATAATACAATTCAAGCCCAGACTTATCAACCCTGCCCTTATTGCCAGGGAAAGGGTAGGACAAAGTCAGCCATGACGCTGTGTATAGCTGTTTTTCGCCAGTTGAAGCGGCATTTACAGCTTAAGCGGCCCGCACCCTCAGAGGTGAATTTAAGCATTAACCCGGCGGTTGCTTCTCTTATAGAGAAAAACAGGGATTCTTTAAGGATCCTGGAGAGAGAATTCCGCACTAAAATAAACTTCATTTCTAATCCTGCCCAGCACTTGGAGGATATAAAGATTCAATGACCCCGCGCCTTTTTAGTATTCTTATAGCTTTTTAAAGAGCAATTTTTATAATATTGAATATATAAAAGGTACGGGGGGAATTTGGCCCCACCGCTTTTCTTCGCAAGGCGAAGTTGTTCTAAGGTTAATTTGCTCCGTAAGTTATGCGCTTATTATACTTGATTTCCCGCCGTTTATATGATAATATTATAAACAATATTTAAGCCATTTTGGGCAGAATTTTGCTTAGATTCACCGGTTTTACTTAATATAAGAGCGTGATTGATGGGTAAGCACCGGGAGGAATCAAAGGGGGAATTTTGTCTTTAACTTAATAAATACAAGAATAATATGCAAAAGAGGTTATGAAATAGAGCTTATTAGTTGACTAAAGGAGGTTTAGAAGTGTACGCGATAATAGAAATAGGAGGCAAGCAATACAAAATAGAAAAAGGGGATGTTATTAATATAGAACGCCAGGATAAAAAAGAAGGCCAAGCTGTCAGTTTGAATAAAGTCCTGCTATTGGTTGAGAAAGATGAAGTCGAGGTCGGCCAACCTTATATTAAAGGCGCTAAAGTAGAAGCCGAGGTAATCAAGAATTTTAAGGCAAGTAAGGTCATTTCCTATAAGTATCGCCGTCGTAAGGCGAGCCATTGGAAAAAGGGGCACAGGCAGCTGCTTACCAAGGTTAGGATAGAAGAAATCCATATTGGTTAATTAGTGATTGGTGAGTATGGCTTAATTAACCATTTAACCAATTAACAAATTAACCAGACCCAAGCGACGAAGGAGTGAGGGAGAATGTTCATTGATGAAGCCAAAATCCATATTAAGGCAGGAGATGGCGGAAATTGTTGTCAAAGCCTCTACCGGGATAAATACCAGCGCCGCGGCATACCTGACGGAGGCGCAGGAGGCGAAGGCGCAAGCGTAATTGCAGT
>JAHJCI010000083.1 GCA_018813085.1 Candidatus Omnitrophota bacterium
AATTTCCTGTGAGGCTATAAAATTAACTCCCGCCTGTATGGAAAAGGCTTTCAGGATATCTTTCAAGCTGACATCCTTAAAATCCATTGAAATAGTCTTGCTGGCGTCAAGGAAGGAATAGGCCTGCGGAGTCTCTGAGGCGCTTGCCTCAGAGATAAAAAAACCGGATATTAAAATATAAAATACCAATAAGAAAGACAGAAATTCCAATGAGAGAATCTTACTCTTCCAATTTTTACCTAACCGGAGATTTTTTATACTATTCATTTGCTTCCTCCTTTTATTTTTTGTAATTCTACAGCCGCGGCCGCGGGCGAAGGTATCTTTTCCACTTCGCCCTGATAAATTATGGTCACTCCTTCATTATCAATATCAATAATTTTAACATCTTCTAACATGTCATCTTTCTGCTTTATTTTAATCACCTCACCTTTTTTTACTACCTCATTGTTAATAATGACAAGGGGTGTATCGCAATTCCAAATTATACCCTGTACCCTAAGTGAAAGTACTTTGGAAATTTCACGCTTCGTTTCAACTATTATTTCCTCGGCTTCTTCTTCTTCTACTGTTTCAGTAAAGACTTGAGGAGACAAAGGGTCGCGTAAATTATCTGCGGTGAAAACCGGAATTTGCCTTCTAATAATTCCCAATTCATCCGTATTTTCTCCAAAAGCAAATTGAGAAGAAACTAAAGCTGAGCAGAATAAAATACTCAGAGAAAATAATATAAAAACGAATAAATGCTTAGATATTTTAAAAGAATAATTATTCATATTTAATCTTATCATCTTTTAAAGAAAATCTCGCTAATGGTTAGATCTACGCGTAATTTATCCGGCTTGGTAATTTCTCCAGCAGTTCCGGAAGAGAAAATCGCTAAACGGCATGATTCGATGCTAAGCATGGTATGACCACCTTCCAGCTCGCTGATAAAATGCCCTAATTTAGCATAATCATTCACCTGAATAATCAATTCGAAAAGATTCCTGCCGTACGTGGCTTCATCTTCCCTCAAATCCCATCCTATGCGTTCAAGCGGCTTCAAAGAAATAATCTTAACGCCTTCGGTTTGAGCAAGTCCTATAATCGTATTTAAGATTTTCCTCGAGTCCCTCTGCGTGAATGCCGATTTGTAATAGTCAATTTTCTTATTTAACTTCCCTGCCTCATTGAGTATCGAATTCTTTTTAAACTCTTCTTCCTGCATATGAATTAATTCTTTAATTTCATTATTTTGTCTAGTATTGATTTTCATTCCAATCAAAGCAGCTACGATTAACACTATCATACTGATAAACGGGCTTAAGTTAATTTTTTTGATTTCCATCTTATTTAATCTCTCTGCGGCATAAGATCGTAAATTTTGTCGCTTCTAATTCAATTTTTCTCAATGTAAACGTCTCCATAGAGACAACTTCTATATCTTCAAAAATATTACTGAAGTTGGGAGCGCTGCGCAGGCCTAAAACAATATCGCTTACAGCTGCGAATTCTTTTTCGGGATTCTCTAAAACTACTATACCCTCAAAGTTCAATTCAATGGTCTTCTTAGCATTTCTAAATTGAATACTTGTTAACCAGGCGCCCCTTGGCATGACTTTCGGCAGAAGATTAAGTACTTCTGTAAAATAAACACGCCCGGATACTATCCCCTCCATGATATTGACCTTATTAAGCAGATTTTCTTGAAAACCTGTGATAGCTGACAAGCTGCTTTCAGGGACAATCCCTTCTACTTTGGGCTGCATTATCTTAATTAATTCTATATCCTTCTCTAAGGGTATTTTTCTATAAATGCCCCACATAAAGACAACGCCTATAATCAACAAAGCCATTATAATTACTTTTGGGCTTACTTTAAAATCACTAAGCGATATCGGAAATGCCTGAAGCGAAAACCCTTTAACATGCTCTTTCTTGACGGCAGGCTTAAGCAGGTCAATCGGGAAACGTAGCTTAACCCTTGCGCCAATTGCAGCGGAATATGATTTAGCCAAAGCGCAACTTGTAGGCAAATTTTCGCTTATCAATTTAGATAAGTCTACATCTACCACCGATAATCCTAAATCCTTAATCATGCCTGTTATTTCTGCCTGTAAATGCAGGTCGCTTAAAACAACTACCTTTTCCAGCGGCTTAGTCGGAAATTTACGGCGGAAGAAATCCAAAGAAATACGCATCTCGCTCTTTAGTCTTTCAAGAAAGATTATTTTTGCCGTAGAAGTCAATTTTTTTATTTTCCCGTTTGAAATTTCTTCTGCAGTGGATCTACTTTCTGACATAGGGATTAAGCTGATATCGCGGCTAAAAAACGGGAAACCATTCTGATAAACTAAAAAGTTAGTTTCTTCTTCTAATCCAACGCTGAGTAAACCTAAACACCCTTTATCTTTCTCGCCGATCAAATTAAGAATACGGAAAAGACTAAAGCCTGCGTATTCAATAAACTTCGGCTGCATATGTAATTGTTTAAAGATAGCTAGATAACTGTTCAGCATATCTTTTTTTATTCCTACGAATAATACCAGGATTTTTTTATTCTTTTGGTCTTTATAAAGCTTAAAATCAAAAACAAGCTCTTCAATTAGAAAAGGAATATATTTCTTGGCTTCAAAAGCGATTGCCCCGTATTCTAATTCTTTCCTAGATAAGAAAATAGGTAATTCAAAGGTACGTATAATTAAGTCTTCACCGGCAAGCGTAATATTTACATAGTCCGGAGAAAGGTCGTTTTTCACAAAATCGTCCCTTAAGGCCGCAACTATCTTGAACTTATCAGGTAATCTCTGTTCAGCGCCTAAGGCAGTAATCCTTGAATGGGGTATGATAATATTAGAAACAGCCTTTTTACGCTTAACCTCGGTAATGCTGATTACCTCAGTCCCAAAATAAATACCAAAATCCGATGTTTGTCTTTTCATAATTCTTCCTGGCTAGCGCCTCTTAGTTTTTAACCATTTATCAATGTCTCGTTTATCAAAACGCCATACCCCACCTATTTTTAATCCGGATATTTTACTCTGATGCAGCCAATTATAAATAGTCTGCCTCTTCAGTCTTAAATAATCGGCAAGTTCATCAATATCCATCAGTTTATTCTTAAACATCTATTTACTTTAAATTATTTAGATTTACTTATTTCATTGTTTTCTTAATTAAAACATATTTTTTTACATTGTCAAGCATTTTTTTATAATATTTTTACTTAAAATACTTTTAATTAAAAAGCTCGTCGATAAATCATATAGTGATAACATTACTTAGATTTACTTATTCTTACTTAAATGATATACAATTATAAATTGTTATTAAATTTTGTTTTAATTAATTGTAGAGATTAAATCTTTAGGAGACTTCAGCTGTTTCGGGAGAATAATTTGTTACGCGGGCACTGACAGGAATAGTTGCACCACCAGTATTAGGACCAATGGTTATATTTACCTGAAAGGGAATATCGTCATCTTCAACATCGCAGGTTGCCTCATTACATAATGTCTTTGTAATAGTAGAGCCTATGCTGGGGGTCCAGCCGGCAGCGCCAATTCTTAACATTTCCAAAGCATAGTTTACTCCTGCCTGGCAAGCATATAAAGCTTGAATCCTTTCAATCTGATGGTGTGTAAATCTTGACTGGGTGAAGATTGAACGTAAACCAATACTAGCTAATATAACCACAACCATAACTACAGCTAACACTATTAAGAAGGTAATTCCTTTATCCGATTTCATACTTTGTTAAGGTTTCTGCGTAATGAAAGAACGTAATTATCTCCTCGCTCCTGTAGAATCACATGGCCTTCTCTTGCCAACCAACCCAGGCTCATGAGAATAATATCCTTGGGTTTATCTATCTGCTCCAGTAAGGTAGAAAGAGTTGTCTGGCTGTTTTCATCCAGAAAATGCCATATTTCACCGGCTACAATGCCAATTTTAGTAATCATTGCGCATCACTCCTTTAGATAAGTATAAAAATAAATTTCTCCGCTGTCAAGGAAAATTTACTGAACATCGAACCTAAAAATTCTTCCTTGGTCAGTAATCTGTTAATTCAATTCGACATCCCTGTTAACTCTACGAGAACAATCTTCTCCCGCTGATGAAAAATATCCACCCGTTAAGCCATTAAGCAAAGCAGTTAATTCCTCAATCCGCATCTCCTGATCTGCATTGTTATTCTGCTCTTGCTCAAGAGCAGATACAAGACGGCAGCGTTCAAAGTATACTCGCGTGACTTCATCTAAAATATCCTGGCGTAATTTAATCATCAGCCTCACTTGAGAATCAATTAACCTATCCTGTTCGCTCCAGATTAAATCGCTTAAATCCCAGGTTAAAGATATACCCCAATCACGGGGACCGACATTATAACGCGTAAACTGAGAATTACTATACGCTGAAACCGTTTTATCATAATCTAAGGAAAAACCCGGCAGAATTGCTTTAAGGCGGCTAAGCCTTCGTTGAGAAGCAATCCATGTCGGATCAATAACCTGCGCATATTCAACAGCCGCTGACTGAACTTCCTTGATACCCGGCCCGTATCTATATCCTCTTAAATTATTGGCACTGAAATAGCTATTTTCAGTAACGAAAAGTCCGCTATCTCCGGCAACATAAATATTTCCCCGATTATCAACAGTTAGAAAGCATGCATCTTGCATGCTTAATCTTAGGGATACTTCTTGCCACTTGACCTTATCGTAAATAAAAACCCCTGATTTAATTACTGCTAGCAAGCCTGAATCTTCAGAGCCAAAGACGAAATGTATATTTTGACTTAATAAACCAACGTCTGGAAAATGCTGCCAATTTTCTCCTGAATCTTCACTTTTATACACACCTTTGTTTGTTGCCAAATAAATTCGTTGCGTATTCTCAGTTTCGACAGAGATATGATTAATTAAAGGGGTATTCGTCTCTTCGCTTTGGTCAGTCTCGTAATCTTCTGATGCTTGAGAATCTTCAGGCCTAGAGACAAAAACCCTTTTAACATCTGAATTATCACTGCTTCGATATACCCCTTCCTGCGTTAGCGAATAAACAAAATCATTAATTCCGTCTACTGCTATCATCTTTACTGGCAAACGTCCAAGCCTACCTTTAAATCTTGCCCAGGTAAGCCCATTATCAAAACTCCTGAACAACCCTGTTTGAGTAGCCAGGTAAATTTCCCTATTTTTAATTTTAACCACATATAAACAGTCATTTTCTTCTTCGGAACCCTGACTAAAAATTCGTTTCCATGTTTTCCCCCCATCGGAAGAAAAAAATAGTCCAGAACTACAGGCAGCATAAATCGAATCCCCATCAACATATAGAGAGTTTACCTTTTTATTTATACCGATAAGCACTGCCTTCCAGGACTCCCCGCCGTTACTTGTCTTGAATAACCCTTTATCTGAGCCCAAGAGAATTTTATTCTGATCCTGGCTGTCTACCCAGGCAAAATTTACATCAGTAATCTCTTTACTGATGTTCTTCCAAAATACACTTTCATAAGTTAAACCTTCTGCCAAAAAGAATAAACAAATACCTGCTGCTATTAAAAAAATTAAACAAATTTTCATTTTCCCACCTCCTTATTCAATAGACGAAAGAAGCAGGAAAATCTCACTCAAAATCTTCAATCTTTTAGGGACATCCGCCTTCGCTAAGCAGCTTTCGCGCTTAGCTTCGTCGGATAGTCCGCCGCAGCTTACTGTAGTTAAAGAAACATCCA
>JAHJCI010000084.1 GCA_018813085.1 Candidatus Omnitrophota bacterium
CAGACAACGGAAGTCTCTTCATCTTGTGCGATAATAAAGCCGCCCTTTTGTTTTATCTTCTTTGCCCCTTCCAATCCATCTTTTCCCATTCCGGTAAGAATGACGCCGATTACGTCAGAGCCAAAAACCTCTGCTGCTGACTCCATAGTTACATCTATCGAAGGCCTGACGAAATTAACCGGGGCATTACGGTTTAATTCAAGTACCAATAGATTTTCTTCCTGCTCGGGTAATCTTTTTATGACCATATGGCTTCCGGCAGGAGCAACATAAACCTTAGAGCGTGAGATAATGTCTCCCTGCCCTGCTTCCTTTGCCTTCAACTTGGATTGCCAGGATATTCTCTCGGCAAAACTTAAAGTGAAGCCTTCGGGCATATGTTGAACTATTAAGAAAGCGGCGGCAATATCAATAGGTATATCCTGCATGACCTTCAATATCGCCCTGGGCCCTCCTGTAGATGCGCCGATAACAACTAACTTCTTAAATCTGACAGACTCCTGCGTTATAGCTGGCTTTGCTGTTGTCGGACGGGCCAATGTAGATAAAAACTTGTCTAAATCTATTTCAGAAGCCATTTTAATCTTTGATACTATCTCGTTCTTTAACCTGCGTATATCCAGGGAGATTTCTCCAGAAGGCTTGGAGATAAAATCTACTGCCCCAAGTTCCAGGGCCAAAATCGTAGCAGATGCTCCTTTTTGAGTATGCGCCGAAAGCATAATCACCCGCGTAGGCTGCTTCTGCATTATTTCCTTTAACACTTCCAAACCATCTAAAACCGGCAGGTTTACGTCAAGTGTAATCACGTCGGGTTTAAGCGCAAATACCTTATCTAATGTTTCTTTGCCGTCTTTTGCCTTAGCGATTACCTCAAAACGAGCATCGCTTGAGACAATATCCGATATGATTTTTCGCATCAGGAACGAATCATCGACTATTAAAACGCGTATTTTACTATCCATGAAAACTATACCTCTTTTTGTCCCCTAGAAATAGTTTTAACAAGTACCTTACCTGTTTCAAGATCAAGCTCTATTGTCCTTCCTACGCTGCCCCCCAACTCCTCTACTAAGATATCAATACCGTATTGTTCAAGGAGCTCTTTTGCCATATCGATATTCTTTTCTCCGATGTTTAGTATGCTGTCTTTAGCAATAAAACTGAACATATGGGCTCCGCCGAATAACTTTGCTATAAGCCTGCTCTTTAGACAGCCCTCGCTCTTTAAATCCTCCAGCATCTTATTTATTACCGAATTAACAAACCTGCCAGGATTAGACTTAATCTTCGCCCTCTCAATGTCAGGAAGCATAGGATGAGCCATCGCTCCGATTTTCTTGACCGGGTCGTATAAAGTAATGCCCAGGCAGGAACCTAATCCTCTGGTAACCATAACAGCCGGCGCCCTTGCTATCTTCATATGAGCCATACTTACTTCAATAAGGCCGTGCGCTGCGATGTCTTCTTGTATTATCTCCATCTTATCTTCTACCTCGTCGTTATTAATATTAACGGAAAGTAATTTTTCTATCAGCCCAAAACTCTCTTTACGGCCTCTATTACCCTTGAAGGCTGAAAAGGCTTAGTTACGAAATCCTTTGCCCCTGCCTGTATTGCTTCAACGACTAAGGAATGCTGGCCCATTGCCGAAACCATGATGATTTTTGCCTGGGGATCTATCTTCATAATCTCTTTAACGGCAGCGACTCCGTCAATCTCCTCCATTTTGGGCATTACAATATCCATAGTCACCAGGTCCGGTTTTACTTGTTGATATTTATCGACTGCTTCTTTCCCGTTTTCCGCTTCACCGCAAACTTCTATGCCCTCCTTCTTTAATATATCACTGAGCATCTTGCGCATAAATAACGCATCGTCCACAATTAATACTTTTGCCATTCTCCCTCCTCCTTTTTAAACAATTTTTTTTTCTTGATTTTTTTGAAATATTTTATGACTTAAGGCAACTGGTAATAATTTATTCCTTAAATCGCCTCTTATAGTCTCTACCTTCCCGATCACCAGATACCCCTTGGAGCAAAGGGTATTATAAAATTTATTAAAAAGCCTATCCTGCTCTTTCCAGCTGAAATAAATCATCACGTTACGGCAGAAAATCGCATCTACATATTTCAAAGGCGGCTCGCAAAACAAGTCACAGCGAGTGAACCTAGCCATCTCTTTTATTCCGGCATCCAGTTGAAATAATCCTCCAGGAAGCGGTCTAAAATATTTATCGAGCCTTCTTTTATCTACTTCTTTCAAGCTGCCTAAGTCGTACTTGGCTTCCCTGGCCTTTTCCAAGATACCGCTATCTATATCTGTACCCCAGATTTTTACAAAGAAATCTTTTCTCTGAACTAACTCCTCTTTTAACATAATCGCCAAAGAGTATGTTTCCTGCCCCTGCGCACAACCGGCAGACCAGATACGTATTGTCTTGCTGGCCCCCGACTCTTTACGTCCTATGATATCTTTAAGGCAGTATTTCCTGAAATAATCAAAAACTTCCGAATCGCGAAAAAACTGCGAAACATTTATCGCCAGCGTATCCAGAAATTTATTGAACTCTTCGTCGTTTTTCTTTATCCGGCTAAGATATTCTGCAAGGCTATCCAGATTGCACAACTTCATCCGGTGGCTTAAACGGCGAAAGAGGAAATTTTCGCGATACGAACTTAAGTCAATCCCCCTTGCTCTGCGGAACATCGTGATAAACGCCTTAATTTCTTCTTTCTCCATTTTATAAAATTTATTCTCGAATTCATATCAACAATTTTCTTCTTATTCTAACTAAAATCCCGGATTTATTATAATAAAACCAAGGATAGAAATAATCAACTTAATGCTGAGGCTTTAAGCTTATAAGCGTTATCGCATTAGTGAGCTCCTTAATAACATCCGCACGGAATTGTACTTCCACTTCCTGGAGCTTTGTATAGAGCCTGCCTTTATCTGAAACAAAATACTTGGGAGGCAACCTATTCAATGCCCAAGCCATTATATCATACTGGCACTTCTGGCATTTGCAAATGTTTTTAATTTCGGTTCCCTCAAGCATGCTATTCAGCGCCTCCTTAACTATGTCTTCCATATAATTATGAATCTCCATTACTTATGCCTCCTTCAATGAGCACTTGATACTTGACATTTCAAATGTTGAGTATCAATCTGCTTTAAATCACTTCCTTATTTAGTTCCTCAAAAAGAATTTTAACCTGAGAGCCCTCTGCTAAAGGAGTAGTAAACCCAGCAGGCTGGTCATTAACCAGTATCTTCATTGTTTTTCCTTTCAACCTCTGAGGATCGACATCGATATACCTGAATATCTCCGAAAGTATGACCTGACGCTCCTGTAAATAATAAACTTTTATATCGGCTCCGTCAACTAAAAATTCTTCAGGCCTGACTTGCTTGCCGTTCATAAATATCTGAACCGGCTCAATCTCTATGTCTATATCCTTGCCGTCAACATTTATTCGTATGCGCTCAGAGACCTTGGGAATATTTACGACATCCTTTATTTTATAAAAAGTCGCTACGTCAGGCAAGAAATCTATTAGATCGGAATCATTAACCAGGGTATCCAGATTAACGCTGCTGCCGTTAAGCAAGAGGGTAAAATTACGCTGAGTTAATAAATGCGGCTGGTTGTTTATATTAATCAGGATCTGTTTCTCGTTAAGCGTATTTATATTGATATCTTTGGAAACTAATACCTCCCTTAAAGTCAGCGCCAGGGTCTTGATAGATGCGCGGTCAGCAACCGGGGTATCAGGAGTAACCCTTTCATCGTTCATAACTACGGGTGCATTAATTTCTAAAGCCTCCTGGTTGAAGATAACCCTTACTGGCTTTATATCCGAGAGGTCGCAGATAAGGGCACTGGCATCCTCGCCGTCCTTGGCATCGTAAAACTCAATAACATCTCCCGGCTTTATTTTACACGACAAAGAGGGAGCGGGCTTCCCGTTTAATATTACCTTTGCCGGCTCTCCCATTGTCCCCTTTACGACTTTCAACTCATTGTTAATCTTCACCGTTAAAGCCAAACCAGGCCTTGGATGAAGCTTCTTATTATCAATCCCGGAGAGAATAAGCGCTCCCAGAATATCCTTTTTCTGATAAAAATCCAGCATGTTTAATTTGATTCCGTTGACTTCGATATCGATAAACCTCAAACCCGAAGCCTGAGCAGTCATTATTGCAATACCCAGAGGAGTAACTGATTCCGGGCCTGTCAGGCGATTAGTATTATCCTTAATCCCCTTTATGGCTGATGGCCTGCGGATGCCGACTTTATCCGCTTCTATATTGAAGCTCGCAGCCAGCTCATTAATCAAATTATAAGTAAGGCTTCCCCCTCCGACACCCACTACTGCCTGGGGAGGGCCTGCGTTTAAATCCAGGGCTAATTTTGCTATGGAACCGGCAAGTGCCCTTATCCTGGGGATTATACCTTCTTTTATCTGTTCTGATTTAATTGAGCGCTTCTTGCCCCATATGTCTTCATATTCTATCTCTTTGTGAGACTGTAGTAATCTTTTAATTCTTTCGGCGGTAGTGAAATCTACTAATAATTTTTCGCAAATCGCCTCAGTAACCTCATCCCCGGCTTCAGGCACCATGCCATAAGCAAACACTACCCCTTCCCTGGTTAAGGCTAAATCGGAAGTGCCTGCTCCGATATCAACCAACAGTATGTTAAGATGGCGCATCTCAAAATGGATAATGGCATTAATGGCGGCAATCGGCTCAAGGGTAATATTGATAAGCTCAAGGCCTGCTTTCTTTAAGACGGCAAAGATACTGTCCAGGACTACGCGGGGCAGGAATGTAGCGATTACCTCTACAGATACATTCTGTCCCTTGTGACCTATAAGGTTTGAAATTCTGCTTCCGTTTAATTCATAATATACAGGGCTATAGCCTACGCAGTGAAACTGCGAAAGGTGCGAGTCCGCATCGGCAATTATCTTTTCCACGGCCTCCAGTTCTAAATCTCTGACCAACTGATAATCCAATTCCGCCTCAGCCGGCAATTCCCTGGTAATCTTTTCTTTAAAAGTCACCAGGTTTCTGCCCGCGACTGCCACACCTACTTTATTCAATTTTTTATGAAGCCTGGATTCAAGATTTTCCTTAATCTTTTTTACCGTCTTGACTACTTCTTCGATACTGTGAATCTGCCCATCAAACATAGGCCTGCTTATGTGCTCCATAATATCGACATCGAGAATCTCTAATTGCTCCTCTGCTTGGCGGGCAATAATCCCCATCACCTTCCTTGTCCCAATATCTAAAGCAAAAATTTCTTTCACTCCGCCCTTCCTTTTTTGCTTTTAATTAGAAATCTATTTTTACTAAATTCTTTCTCTATCATCTTAGACATTTATCTTTCCTGCCTCCCATTATTTTTCATCACAGCTGTTTACGCATTAGGAAGGGCGGGGTTCATCTCCTGCTTTCTTAATTACAACCCTACGGTTTTTAGAATTTTATTAAGGCTTTCTACTTCTAGTAAAAAGATAACCAGAAGGTCTAACTCTGTACCCTCGATTAGCATGCGGTTCTCAATGGGAAGAATATAACTGGCGTCATCCTTTATAAATCTTTTTATCATAACCTTTGCCAGTTTGTCTATTCTGTCTATTGAGGTTGCGGAAATAGAAGGTATCAACTGGTAGAGGTTCAGGAATTGGCCTACTGCATTTAAGTAAGAGCAGCATATAATATGCGAACTCTCGCTAAGGGCTGATTCATCCTCTAAATTGAATACCTCGGTAGAGCCGATTTTCCTCTTTGTCAGGATATCTATCATGGATAAAGCGCTTTTCTGCGGGAATAGAACCAGCATTCCGCCTTTGAGTTTGCCTAATATTTTAAGAGAAATAGCGATGCTTATTCCGCTAACTTTTCCCATTATGCTAATCTCGGAAAGCTTGCCTAATTGCAGGAGCCTTACCTGCGGAACGTTTATGTTAACTTTCCTGCCCAGGAGCTGGCTTAAGGCGGTAGCGGAATTACCCGCACCGATATTCCCGATTTCCTTTAGGGCATCTAACTGCTCGGTGCTCAAATTTAGCTTTTTCTCCATTTACTTTTCCTCCCCGCGGTTACATTAAAGTCATTATGTCCAGGATCAACGCTACTCTTCCGTCTCCGAGAATAGTAGCGCCGGCAATTCCCCTGATTCGCTTAACCATTGAACCCAGCGGTTTGACTACGATATCCTGCTCTCCTAAAACCTGGTTAACCATCAGACCGACGCTCTTTTCGCCGTATTCGATAATAACTATGGAAAGTTTTTCTTCCTGCTCTTGCTCGTCTTTCAGGTTTATCTTTAAATCCAATAACTCCAATTTATGGTCTAATCTTATAATCGGGATGATTTCCTCCCTAAGCCGTATAACCTCAAAGCTCTTGATTAATTTTATCTCATCCTCTTCTATTTTGAGGGTTTCCCTGATGCTCATCAAGGGGACTGCAAAAATTTCGCTGCGTACCCTGACCAGCATAGCTTTGATAATCGCCAGTGTCAACGGCAGGGTAAGGAAAAAACTGGTGCCTTCTTCCGGAATACTGTCAAAATCAAGCCCGCCTCCTAAAGCTTCCATCTTTAGTTTTACCACATCTAAGCCTACTCCCCGCCCGGAAATTTCGCTTACCTTATCGCTGGTTGAGAAACCGGGAGAGGTTAATAAATTCAACATCCCGCTTTTGTTTTTGCTCAAAGCTACGGCTTCCTCTTTGCTAATCATTCCCTTTTGGGCCGCGGACTGCGCTACCGATTCAAAATCAATCCCGCGCCCATCGTCTGAAACCTCAATAGAGATATGGCCTTTCTGCCGGACAACCTTTATAAATATTTTTCCTTTTTGATTTTTCTTCAGCTGCTTCCTCTTTGCGGGGCTTTCAATGCCGTGGTCAATAGCATTCCTGAGAAGATGTATCAGCGGATCGCCGAGTTCATCTAAAATAGTACGGTCCAGTTCAATCTCGCTGCCGATTATTTCAAGCTCAATCTGCTTATTCTGTCCCTTTGCTAAATCCCTGGTTATCCTGGGAAAAGTATCCAATACATAAGAAATAGGCAAAAGGCGCGTCTGCATTACCTCATCCTGCAAAGCCGTAATTAGGCGGTCAACAGCAAAGGCGACTTCTTCCAGGGGTTTATATTTTTCATGCCCGACAATCTGTAGCAGGCGGATTTTGGCGATTGCCAGCTCCCCCATTAAGTTCATGATCTTATCCAATCTCTCAACCGGTATACGCATACTCTGAATCTTCTTGATGTATGAAGGAAGCGCTGCCCGGGGAGCTGCTTGTTTCTCTAAACTTTCAACTAGCGATTTAATCTCTACGCTGCTTACTTCTGTGATGGATAATAAGCCGTTCTGAACGGCCTCCATATTTTCTTTCGTTACCAGGACAACAATAAAAGAGAATCCAAAACGGCCTTCCTTTAAATCCTCTACGGAAGGAATATACTTTAAAACCTCACCAACCCTTTCTAAATTTGTAAGCACAAGGAAAGCCCTGACCTGCTTCATCGCGCAATCCTTATTGAGGTTGATTTTTATCTTATAGACTTCTTTGCCCTGGGCCTTTTTTTCTTTAAATAATGTGTATTCGGAATCGCTAAACTCTGCTGCTTCAAGGCTTAATTCCGTAAATTCATCAGTTTTCACGGCGGGTGCAAAAAATTTCTGCAGGGCTTCCAAGGAAGGATTAATATCTACGCTGGATTTCTTTTTTGCCTTCACTCCTTCAATCAGCGCTTCCAGGATATCCAGGCAGGAAAATAAGGTATCTATGATTTCTGAATTGGCTTTTATCTTCTGGCTTCTGAGTGCGTCCAGCAAATCTTCCATGTGGTGAGAAAGCTGAGTAAGCTTTTCGAATCCCATGGTTGCGGACATGCCTTTTAATGTGTGGATCGCACGGAAGATTTCGTTTAAGGACTCTAAATCATGGGGGGACTCTTCTATCTTAACCAGGCACTGACTAATAGTATTGAGATATTCCTGCGATTCAGCCAGAAATATCTCGTGATAACTATTTTCCATTATGTTTATTTGGTTATTGTTTTAAGTATAACTTCTAAACCGGCAGCGTTAGGAATCAGGAAAAAATGCCCTATCAGCGAAGTGCTTACTTCCTGGAACCTTGATTCTATCAGCAATGCAAACTTTGAAACGCAACTTAACTCAATAAGCAGGAAATCAACCATGGCTCCGGCCATATCAACGATTAATTCCGGAACACAGGGTACCAGCCCCATTCCTACAAAACTGGATAACGAACCCAAATAGGCGTTGGCGAGTATTACGCCTATCTCCTTCAATGCGGAACGATCTAATTCAGTAATCACGCTTGCGCTAGAAACCTGCTTAGATGTCATCAGCGAGGCAAGGCTTAAAGCATCCTTCTGCGAGAAAACAAAAAGAATTGTGCTGGGTAAGTCGCCTAATACCCTAAGGAACAGGCCGACTACCAGTCTGTCGGGTCCGCCTACGGCAACAGGTACATCTTCTATCGGAATAAAATGGATTCTTGGAACAACGATACTTATCCTTCGATTAAGTAACTGGGAAAGGGCAGTGGCGGCATTGCCCGAGCAGATGTTCCCGATTTCTTTTAAGGCATCAGTCTGGCTATCAGTTAAGGAAATTTCTTCCATATTGTATCGTTTATTTATTTCTTGAGAATTTTATTTACGGCTTCAACTACCTGATCCGCTTTAATGGGCTTAGGGACAACGTCTTTTGCCCCTGCCTGAAGCGCCTCCACTACCAGAGACTGCTGAGTCATAACGGAAATTATTAAGACCTTCGCATTGGGGTCAAACTTCGTAATCTCCCTTACCGCGCCAATCCCGTCCAGCTCTTCCATCATGGGCATAACAATATCCATAGTAACCAAGTCAGGCTTAAGTATCTTATATTTCTCTACAGCCTCTTTGGCATTAGTTGCCTCGCCGCAGATTTCAAATCCTGCACCCGAGAGGATCTTCTTTAGCATGTGACGCATAAAAACAGCATCATCAACTACCATGATTCTTTCCATAACGCCTTATCTCCTTATAGGTTAGCTTTTCCTAAAGCTCATTTTCCGGGCGTTGCCTTATGTGACGTGTCCAGACTTCCCCGGATTATATGCTTTAAGGGGAATTAATTAAGCCTGATTATTATTTGGAATTATTATAATTACAAAATATCGCTGCGTCAAGTAAAATGAGCGGATTATTGCGAGAATACTGGGGGACGCTTGCGCCTAAGGAGCATCTTCCGTCTTATCCATCCTCAACTGGCTTATCTGCTCAGAAATCAAACCCAGCATAAAAACGATTACAGAGGAACTAAGAAGAAATACCGCCATATTGGTAAAACGATGAGTGGTAATAAAGGTGTAAAGATAATAAAAAAGTCCGCTTAAAAAGAAGATAATGCTTACCGGTAAGAATACGCGCAAGGGAGAAAAGAGTGTAGAGATACGCGTAATAATCAATAAAAATTTTATCCCGTCTGAAAAGTGCCTGATTTTGCTTCTGCCTGCCCGCCGCGAACCTGAGGATACCGATACATAGTTTATTGTTCTGCCTGTTTTTAAGAATGTCAGGGTAAGAGTGGTGGGATAAGAGAATCCGTTCGGAAGCAGGTATAGAAAGCGTAATGCTTCATTCCTCTTAACCAGACGAAAACCAGAAGTCAAATCTAGTATTTTAAATTGAGTTACGTAGCTGGCAAAGAGGTTATATAATCTATTCGCGAGATTGCGCAAAGTGTACCCGGAGAAATTCCTGGCGCCGATTACCATATCAAACCCAGGCATCTTCTCAAGTAAGCCGGGAAGATCTTCAGGTAAATGTTGCCCGTCGCCGTCCATAAGTAAAACCAGCTCGGCTCTTGCCTCTCTTAAACCGCTTTTAACGCTTGCGCCGTTTCCGATATGGTAGGGATGCGATATTACCCGCGCGCCCTGCTTGCGGGCAATTTCTGCCGTTGTATCTTCAGAGGCATCATCAACTACAATCACCAAACAGGAATCACCTAAAACTTTTCTTATGCCCTGGATAACTTTGGCAATTGTCTTTTCTTCATTGTAGGCCGGGATAACTACTTCAATATTATTCATGGTTTATTAAATTAATCTTCTCCGGGAGCAACTATTTTCCTTCGCCATTCCTGATTAGTGCCGGCAACTGTCTGGGATAGTCTATCACTGAAACTGCGCTTATCAACATATTTTATGCCTAAGGGTACCCTCCCGATTTCCGCCGTAGGCGGATCTCAGCCGTAGGCAGACCGCCTCCGGCTGGAGCCTTCGGCTGAGGCTAAAAGCCTGCCTGCGCTAAGGCTTCGGCAGGCAGGCCTGCCTGCGCTAAAGCTTCGGCAAGGCAGGGGCGTCCCTTAATGGGAAGGGGGGGTATCAGCGCTGGTTAAGAGATTTTCGATTTCCTTATCGACTTTATAGCCGAGTGCTTTTGCTTTATTAAAATATTTCAAAGCTAATTTATAATCGGGTTCCTGAAGAGATAAATAATATACTGCAAGATTATAATGGGCTCCTGCTGCATTGGGATTAAGTTGAATCGCCTTTTTAAAATACCACTCTGCTTTAGTGCTTAAGAGGCTCCTGGCATAAATTAATCCCAGATGAAAATAAGGAATAAAATTCTGCGGATTTAACTTAATTGCTGCTTCATATTGTTCTATTGCAGCAGCTGAGTCTTCATTTTCTAAAACCAGCGCTAAACCAAGGCGCGCTAAAACCAGGTCAGGATCGTCGCTGATTGCTTCTTTATAATACTGCTTTGCCTTTTGCCGGTCCTGAAACTGCTCTGAATAAAGCATACCCAGGAGGGCTTTGATTTTAGCATTATGAGCAGACATCTTTAATGCCTCCTGCCATACTGACCTTGCTTCTTCTTTTCTGCCCATCATCATATTAACAAACCCCAGGGTCTTATAAAACCCTGCTTTATTAAACCTCAAAAGATAATCCCTGTTCTGTTTTAAAATCTCCATCCCCTTATCAAGCTCGCCCCGAAGCGCATAAAATGTTGCCAGGTTCAGCAAGGAAGTAGCCCGCGAGTTACCCATGGCAGGAGAATCGGCCGAATCCTTTAAAAAAGCCTCTGCCTCCTTAAAGAGGTTTTGGTTTTGAAAAGATAACCCCAGGGAGCCCTTTGCAATGCCGGATTCGGGATTAATTTTATAGGTAGCTTTCCAGAGGGCATTCTCATCCCGCCATTGAAAATTGCGGATTATAGTTAAAAGAAAAAATAAACTCAATATAAAAATAAAAAAATACCTGGGAAAAATTTCTTTCAACGCCTTTGTGCGGATTGCCTGTTTTATTTTCTCTGTCTTAGAAAATAGATATCCCAGCATAAAATATAAGGCAAAAAAAGCAAGGTAAGCCTGGTGCTCCGCAGCCACCAGGTTTAGCCGTGCGTAAAACTTAGGAGATAAAGAGATAAAATACC
>JAHJCI010000085.1 GCA_018813085.1 Candidatus Omnitrophota bacterium
CACGGCAAACTTCCTCCTGCCGGAGGCAATGCCCTCTTCTATCTGTTTTTCTACAGGCCTGGACGGAATATGCGCCCCGTTAGAAAACTCATCCCCGCAAGCACCCTCTTTACTAACAAAACTGAAAGCCCTATTGTCGCAGTATAAACAACCCTCCCTGCTAATCTTTCCGTCTTTATTAGGGCAGGAAAATCCCGCGTCTACGGACACCTTGTAAACTCGACAGCCAAAGCGCTCCTTCAAATAAGTAGAAAATTTATAATACCTTTCTCTGTCTTCCTTCATCTTTGATATTTTCCGCCGTAGACGGACCTCGCCGCAGGCGGATCTGCCTTCGGCATGACGCCTGCGGCGGGTATTTTTTATCTTTAATTTTTAATTTTTTAAAGTGGATCATCAAGATGCTTATTGCAACCGGAGTCACTCCTGAAATCCTGCTTGCCTGTCCTAAATTGAAAGGTTTGAATGACGATAATTTCTCTTTTATTTCACAGGAGAGCCCGTAAATATTTTGATAATCTAAATTTGCCGGGATTTTTATCTTCTCCAGGTTTCTAAAATTCCTCACGTCTGCTAACTGCCTTTTTATAAATCCCGAGTATTTAACCTCGGCTTCTATCAGGGGGAATATATCGGCACATGCTTTAAGCGGTAATTCTGCCTTGAAATCTTCAATCTTTATTTCCGGGCGTTTAAGAAACTGGTATAGGCTGATTTTTTTCCCGTTGTTGACTATCCTGTTTTCCTGGAGATATTTTAATGCGCTATCAACTGATTCTTGTTTCTTTAACACCTTCTCGTATTCTTCCCTAGATACCAACCCTGTTTCAAAGCCTGTTTTTCTCAGGCGCAAATCCGCATTATCTTCGCGCAGCAGCAGGCGATATTCAACGCGGGAAGTAAACATGCGATACGGCTCAGGGGTCCCTTTGGTCACTAAATCGTCGATTAAAACTCCGATATAGCTTCCTGACCTGTCTAAGACCAATAAAGGACTGTTCTTAACCATCCTTGCTGCATTTATCCCGGCAATCAGCCCCTGGGCTGCCGCCTCTTCATAACCGGTAGTCCCGTTTACCTGCCCGGCTAAAAATAAATTACGGCAGAGTTTTGTCTGTAGCGTAGCGTAAAGCTGTGTTGAATCTATAACATCATGTTCAATGCCGTAGCCAAAGCGGTTGATTTTGGCGTTCTCAAGCCCGGCTATAGAATGTATAAAGTCTTCCTGTACGCCTTCGGGCAGACTTGTAGAAAGGCCGTTGGGATAGAATTCATTTGTATCCAGCCCTTCCGGCTCCAGGAAAATCTGATGCCTCGGATGATGCGGAAATTTAACCACCTTATCTTCAAGTGAAGGACAATAGCGTACGCCCGTTCCGGTAATCTTACCGCTAAACAGGGGAGAGCGTTTTAAGTTTCTGCGAATAATATCGTGTGTCTTATCGTTAGTATAAGTAATAAAACAATTAACCTGCCTTAAGGTTAGATTTTTTGTAGAAAAAGAAAAAGGCTTGGGATAATCATCGCCCTGCTGAATGCTCAGTCCGGAGAAATCGATTGATTCTCCATCCAAGCGGGCACAGGTGCCTGTTTTAAAGCGAAAAGTGCGAAACCCTAAATTTCGCAATGAATCTGAAAGCATAGAGGCGCTCTGTTTCTCTTCAATCCTGCCGCCGGGGAAACTCTTCATTCCGATATGAATTAAGCCGTTTAAAAATGTGCCGGGAGTTATTATTATTGCCTTTGCCGTTAGAATTCCTCCCTTGCCGTCCTCAACGCCTGTAATCAGGCTATCTTTGGCCATTAACCGGATTACCTCTGCTTCAAGTAATTCAAGATTCGGCTCACCCGATACTATCTGCTGCATATACAAAGAATATCTCTTACTGTCTATTTGAGCCCGGGAAGACCAGACAGCAGGGCCTTTGGAGGCATTAAGTATCCTGAATTGTATTCCGCAGGCATCCGCAGCACGGCCCATCTCGCCTCCTAAAGCATCAATTTCCTTAACCAGCTGCCCTTTTCCTACCCCGCCGATTGCAGGATTACAAGACATAAGCCCGATCTTATCGCGCTCTAGCGTAATTAAAAGAGTCTGGCACCCCAGCCGCGCGCTTGCCAGCGCTGCTTCGCAGCCCGCGTGCCCTGCGCCAATCACTATAACCTCATATTTTTTTTTATTTTTCATAACCCTGATCAACACCCTCAGCCTAAACGAATTCTTTATGTTTTAGCCTCTTATTAAATACGTCACGGCATTTTTTGCAAAGAATTAATTTATAACAAACATAAACTTCTTCTTCTAATTCTTTTTTATCCATCTTGGCACTTTCCTCAATCAGACGTTTTATTTCTTCACGGAGATTTTTCTTAACCTCTTTCCTGTTAAGCTCTACCTCGGGGCTGGCATAAAGTTTGACTTCCAGAATATATCTGTCTTCAGGCCGCGCCAGGTACCTGGAACATGAATCGCAGGAATAGCGAATGCTCTCTTCTATTTTAGCTAAAGGGCAGAGGGAACAATTTGGCTTAGCTTTACAGGCCTCTTTTGCCAAACGCACAAGCAAGGCATGGTATTCATTAAATAATCCGGTATCGTTTTTCAGATTATCCATAAAATAATTCTGAATTTCTGCGTAACTGGCGTCGGGATTTACCAGGCTGTGCCTGCTTAATATTCTGCGGGTATAAGCATCTACAACAAAGATGGGTTTCCTGCCTGCGTACAATAAAATAGAGTCTGCTGTTTCCGGCCCGATACCGTTAACCTCCAGGAGCCGGCTGCGTAAGATTAAAAAATCGCCCGAGAACATCCTCCTGAGGCTTCCCTGGTAATTAGTAAACAAAAACTCTATAAAATTTTTAATCTTTTTTGCTTTTTGATTATAGTAACCGGAAGGCCTTATAAGGTTGGCGAGTTTTTTTAGAGGCACTGATTTTAACGAACCGGGATTCAGAAACCCCTTCTTCCTAAGATTCTTAATTGCCTTCTCTACATTCGACCATGCGGTATTTTGCGTAAGAATTGCCCCCAGGATAACCTCGAAATCTGTCTCCCCCGGCCACCAGTACTGCGGGCCAAAACACCCGTATAATTTTTGATAGATCTCTTCCAGTATCTCTTTATTGCTTTTCATGCCAGATTCTTTAATCTTAATTGCCCGCAGGCAGCCTCGATATCAGCTCCTCTTTCTCTCCTTACTGTAACCGGTATTCCCGCCTTTAAAAGCAAGCCCTTAAATGAGGCGGCTTCTGATTTATCCGGTGCATAAAATTCCTTCCTGAAGCTATTAACAGGAATCAAGTTTACCTTGGCATCCAGGCCGCTCAGCAAACTAACAAGTTTCCTCGCCTGCTTTAAATCAGAATTTATACCCTTAATCAGGATATACTCAAAAGTGACCTGTCGTTTTGTTTTTTTATAATAACTGCGGCAGGCCGTTAGCAGCTCTTCTATAGGGTATTGTTTGTTTACCGGCATAAGAAGTGTGCGTGTTTGGTTATCTGTGGCGTGTAGAGATATAGAAAGCTCAACCTGCAGGTTTTCTTCAGCTAATTTTTTAATTCCCGCTAATAAACCACAGCTTGAAATCGTTATTTTTCTTGCCCCTATATTAAAACTATAAGCAGAGTTTAATATGCGTATTGCCTTTAAGACATTTTCGTAATTATCAAAAGGCTCTCCCACGCCCATAAATATAAGATTATTAATCCTTTTCCCGGATACATGATTTAAATGAATAACCTGCTCAATAATTTCGGAAGGTTTCAAATCCCTGCGCCATCCGAGTGCACCGCTTGCACAGAATCGACAGGCAAATTTACATCCTGCCTGGGTAGAAATACAGGCACTGAGCCTTCCCGCCGTCGGGATTAATACGGATTCGATACTTCCTCCATCGGAAAGTTTAAAAACAAATTTTTGTGTTCCGTCGGAAGAAACCTTCTTCTCCAGTAAAACGAAACTCAATATATAGAGATTCCTATCTAAAAAACCCCTTAATTGTTTTGACAAGTTTGACATCTGATTGAAATCAAATATTCCCTTTTTATAAATCCAGGAAAATATTTGACGCCCGGAGAAAGCGGGAAATTTATGCTCTTTTAAATAAAAGCTTATCTCCTTTAAATTAAAATCGAGAATTGGCTGTTTCATGAAATTATATTTCCCAGGCGCACCCTCCTGCCGGATAGACAAGGATGTCCCTATTTTGCTGGTTGCAGGTAGGGTTTGATTACTTTATAAATTTTTTCTGCAATCAACCGGTGGCCTTCGGCATTAGGGTGTATATTATCATTTTTAAGAGTGGGATTTGTAATTATACCTTTTAATAAGTTTGGAATAAATATCGCCTTCTCTTTCCTTGCCAGCGCTTTTAGTTCTTTGCGGTAATTACTCATTATCATCCCGCTGCTGACATCAACGATCGCTGCCATTGCTCCTTTTGCCTGGACTAACTCCGTGATTGCTTTAATATTATCGATTGTTTGGGATAAAGGCATCTTTCTCAGGAAATCATTCCCTGCGAATTCAATAATCACCAAGCGTGGCTGATAAATTAAGACATCTTTCTCAAGGCGCATCAGCCCCTCAAATGAGGTATCACCGCTTCTGCCGGCATTGATTACCGGATAACCGAGCAGCTGAGAAAGTATAAAAGGATAGTTTTCTTCTTTCGTTACTGTGCTACCCGCTGTTATACTGTTTCCAAAACAGATAATCTCATCGGCACCCGAAGCAAGGTTTCTAGGCTCCTGCTGCGTGCATCCAGAATGTAGAAACAACAAAAAAGCGAATACAAGGCTGCCTAACGAATTACTTAACTTCAGGAAAGAATTTTTTGCGCACCGCCCTTCTTGCGCAGGCGGGATAATATGGGCGTTCATTATAATTAACTTTGCTTGAGCAGGCGTTCTAAGAAATTCACTTCGCTATTTACCATTTCCAGCAGGATTTTCAGGGGATAATAAATAGGCTTGATCGCAAGCCCGCAAAAAGAGAAAACATCTCTTTAATTCTTTTTTTAATTTCCTAGCCGTGTTCTGGGCCTTCTTTAAGCAAGCCTAGAAATAACGGCTCTTGTTCAATCATTGACGAATTTACCTATAGTGCGGAACTTCTTATAGCGGGCTTTTAATAAATCCGGCTTGGACAGAAGAAACAATTCTTTAAGGTACTTCTGGATTACGGCTTTTAAAGTTTCGCACATCTTTTCCGGCTCGCGATGAGCACCGCCCAATGGCTCAGGCAGAACCTCATCGATTATTCCAAATTTTAATAAATCACTGGCAGTCAACTTTAATACTTCGGCAGCCTGAGGAGCTTTACTGCCGCTCTTCCAAAGTATAGCAGCACAGCCCTCGGGTGAAATAACAGAATAATAGGAATTCTCTAACACGCAAATCCTGTCGGCTATCCCTATGCCTAAAGCGCCGCCGCTGCCTCCTTCACCGATTACTATCGCAATTATGGGGGAGGCGATACTAACCATCTCCCTTAAATTCAAGGCAATGCTCTGAGCCTGTCCTCGCTCTTCTGCTCCGATACCGGGGTAAGCGCCGGGGGTATCGATAAAAATAACAATTGGTAAATTGAATTTTTCGGCCATCTGCATTAACCTTAAGGCCTTGCGGTAACCTTCCGGGTGCGCACAGCCAAAATTACGTATAAGGTTCTCTTTGGTATCCCTGCCCTTCTGATGCCCGAATACCATAATCTTCTGTCCCTCCAGCATGGCGAGACCGCCGACAATCGCTTTATCGTCACCAAAGCTGCGGTCGCCGTGTAATTCTGTAAAATCGGTTAAGAACATGCTGATATAATCCAGGGTATACGGGCGGGAAGGATGGCGGGCTATCTGCACCCTCTGCCAGGCAGTAAGATTAGTATAAATATCCTTCTTCAGCTGACCTAACTTATCCTCTAACCGTTTTACTTCCGAAGAAAGATCAATCTTTTTGTGAGAAGTAAAATTCCTCAGCTCATGAATTTTATTCTCAAGTTCGATAATCGGTTTCTCAAAGTCTAAGCCATTCATATTTAATCAACAATAGTTACCTCTGTGCCGACAGGCACAATCGTAAACAATTCCTCAACCTGAGAATTAGCCATACGAACGCAGCCGGCGGTTATCTGCTTACCGAGAGTTTCGGGCTCTGTTGTCCCGTGTATGCCGTAACCTTCCAGGTCAAAACCCATCCAGCGAGAACCAAGAATATTATCGGGGCTTTCCGGAGGAACAACTGCCCCAGCCTTAAACCAGCTGGGATTAACTAGTTTGTTAATAATCTTATATATGCCAACCGGGGTAGAATTGCTGGCGCCGGTTGAAACCGTATACATCTTAAGTATTTCATCTTCTGACTTAAGGATGAGGGTATTCTGAGATTTATCAACTATGATATTAAAAGGCTTGGTCCAGGCCTTTAATTTCTTGCCCGTAATTATTACGTCGCTTGAGAGGTTATTGCTTTTTTTTAATAGCTCAACCGTCGTATGAAATTTCTTGGCAATCTTGGCCAGGCTATCTCCCGGCTTTATTTCATAGAGTACGCTGCCGGGAGTAAGGGTAGGAGAAAATAATAACCTGATATTTAAATCCCCTGTCTTTTTCTGCCAACTGCTGATTTGGGGAGAATTCGGAAATTCCATGACAAGCCTACTATATAGAGAATACGCCTTGGGGAGGTTGCCTCCGGCTTCTTCCTTAACGGCCTGATTTAGTATTTGAGAAATAATATGATCATCCTGAAGAGGCTCATCTTGCCTGACTGAAGGAAGATTATTATCTTTCCTTTCCGAAACCGCCCAAAATATCAATACAGCTGCGATTATGACTACTATAAGGACTAGCGTTTTTTTAACCATTCCTTCTCCTTTTTCAATGAAACCACCATTTAGGGAATAAGCTGAACACAAATTGCATAATCAAATTAAATCCAGCGTGTTGACGAAGTTTAATATTTACAAGGCGTGGTTAACGCAGAAGAATTGCAATCAATACCCCTAAAACTAAGCCCAGAAAGACCTCTATCGGAGTATGCCCCAGTAATTCACGAAGTTGAATATCTCTGATTTTCCCTCTCCAATAAATATCTTCCATCATCTTGTTTAATATCTGTGCTTGTTTACCGGCTGCCCTGCGGACATTCTGGGCATCAAACATCACAACGATAGCAAATGCGGCTGCAAGCGCAAAAGATACCTTATCAAATCCGTATATCATGCCTATGCTGGTAGCCAAAGCCGAAGCTCCGGCAGCATGAGCAGAAGGCATACCTCCCGGTCCGACAAACCAGCGAAAATCAAATTTCTTCTCGCGGATTATTCCGATAACTACCTTAATACTCTGAGTAGTAATCCAGGCGATTATAGTTACGAATAAAACATGATTCCTGCTTAATTGCTCAAATGTCTCCTGCATTATCTCTCTCTCGCTTAGCGGTTATAAGATGCCTATATGGTGCTTTTTATTATATTATCGGGGTAGTTAAATTGCAAGGTTTTTATCCAGGCTGCGGTACTGAACTGCCTCTGCAATATGCTCTGCCTGAATCTCTTCAACCCCTGCCAAATCAGCTATTGTGCGGGAGAGCTTAAGAATCTTATCATAAGCACGGGCGGATAAGTCCAACTCGTTAATCGCCTGCTTGAGAATACGTTCTGCCGAACGGCTCAGCTGGCAAAATAGCTTAACCTGCTTATGGCTCATCCTGGAATTAAAATAAATAGCGGTATGAGAAAACCTTAAGAGCTGCTTTTGGCGCGTCTGCTCTAACCTGCGGCTGATCTCTGCGGAAGATTCGCTCTCTGCAGGCTGAAGCATATCCAAAGGCCTGAGTTGTGGTACTTCAATATGAATATCGATTCGGTCCAACAAGGGCCCTGAAATCTTAGTCCGGTATTTCAATATCTGGGCTGGGCTGCAATAACATTGCTTAACAATAGATTTATTGCCAAAGTATCCGCAGGGACAGGGATTCATTGCTGCAATCAGGCAAAAACAACTGGGGAAAATAAGCATCTTTGAAATTCGGGAAATACCCACCCACCCCTCTTCCAGGGGCTGCCTTAATGCCTCAAGTGCATTACGGTGAAATTCAGGCAGCTCATCAAGGAATAAAACACCGTTATGAGCCAGTGTCACCTCTCCTGGTTTTGGAATTGTTCCTCCTCCAACCATAGCAATGTCAGAGGCGGTATGATGAGGAGATCTATAGGGACGCTCGGTTATTAAAGCCTGGTTTGGCTGAAGCAATCCTGCAATGCTATAAATCTTTGTAGTTTCCAGGCATTCTTCAAGGCTCATCTTTGGCAATATGCTGACAAATCTTTTTGCCAGCATACTCTTACCTGCTCCTGGCGGACCGATCATAAGGACATTGTGTGTTCCTGTAGCAGCTACTTCCAGTGCCCTTTTAGCAAATAGCTGCCCCTTAATATCCGCGAAATCACGCTCTTCTCTTCTCTCCGGATTACTGAATAATTCTGTCAATTCTACTTTATGGGCGGGCATTAGAATATTCCCGCTGATAAATCCAACTACTTCAAGCAGATTCTTTGCCGGATAGACCTCAAGTTCTCCTAATGCCGCTGCTTCAGCGGCATTTTCGCAGGGAAGAATAAGTTTTCTAACATGTTTCTTTTTTCTTAGGCTAAGAGCAATAGGCAATGCTCCTTTTATAGGCCTGATTTTTCCGTCCAGGGCAAGTTCTCCCAATATACAATACTGGCTTAAATATCCGCAGTTCAGCTGCCCAGAACTAGCAAGAATCCCCAAGGCAATAGGCAAATCAAAGCAAGGGCCTTCCTTTTTAATATCTGCCGGAGCAAGATTAACCGTAACTTTTCCCTGCGGGTAAATATATCCGGAATTTTTTATCGCCGAATGAACGCGTACTTTACTCTCCTTAACTGCCGCATCAGGAAGCCCGACAATATTTACCCGCGGCAAGCCTGAAGCAATATCAACCTCTATCTCCACCAGATATGCCTCAAGGCCGTATATAGAAGCTGAATAAACCCGTGATAGCATCTTAACCACCTCCTTAAATGAGCCCCGCTTCGTAAGATACACCAAAATTCTGTTTCCCGAGAGATTTAAAGAATCTCCGAGATTTTATCCCTGAAATCGCAACGCGATTTCTAGAGACCATAATTTTGCTGCACTTAGCGGGACGAATTAATCCCGAAGCGTGCGCAGTAAATTTCTGCGAAATTTACAAGCGTTTACGCGAGAGGTTAATAATATCCCCAATATTACATCGAGTAGGATTATCTACCCGCCGCTTTACTTCATCAAGCAAGACGAATTAAGTTCGGGCAGACCCCGCCGTTGGCGGGGTGTCCTCAATTACAATAGACGACTGAAGTGGCTAAATCTCACAGGGATTTTTAGGAAATTTTGAAAAAGAGAATAACCAGAAGGAGAGATCTATTCTACATTTTCCTTTAGACAGATTAACTAGATTGAAGTAAGGGGGATTTACCAGAGGAGGCCAAGCATGTTCCAGAGAAGAAAACTCACAA
>JAHJCI010000086.1 GCA_018813085.1 Candidatus Omnitrophota bacterium
GCCTGAAGCAATCAGCGGAATATTAACTGCGCGGCTTACGCTCTTTGTCAGCTCCAGGTCGTATCCGTCCTTGGTTCCGTCGAAATCCATGCTGGTAAGCAATATTTCTCCTGCGCCTAAAGAGGCGACTTGCCTCCCCCAACTGACTGCATCCAGTTCAACGGGCGTCCTTCCTCCGTTTATAAAAACCTGCCACTTCTTTTCATCGCTTTTATCTTGCCGGACTAATTTGGCGTCAATAGCCGCTACAATACATTGGCTGCCGAAGCGCCGGCTTGCATCCTGAATTAAATCCGGACATTTTACCGCAGAGGTATTTAAAGAAACTTTATCCGCTCCGGCATTTAATAAATCCCGTATATCCGATAAATCCCTGATCCCGCCGCCTACCGTAAAAGGAATAAAAATCTGCTCGGCAATACTTTTTACAAGCTTAATAAGAGTCTTTCTCTTTTCAACGCTTGCGGTTATATCCAGAAAAACCAGTTCGTCCGCACCCTGCTGATCATAAACACGAGCTACCTCAACCGGATCCCCCGCATCCCTTAGCCCGAGAAACTTAACACCCTTTACTACGCGAGCGTCTTTTATATCTAAACAAGGGATAATCCGCTTGGTAATCATTTCTATTTTTCTTCTTCCAGGTATTCCTGTAGCAGGGTCCAGGTCTCTTTATTCAGTCTCCCGTCTGCGGGTAAATTGCGCGCCTGCTGAAATTCCTTAAGCGCAGACCTGGTACGCTCACCCATCCTGCCGTCTATCAACCCCGGGTCAAACCCGGCATTCCTTAATGCAGCCTGGATATTGATAACAGAAGAGTAATAAACATTATTCTTTTCTTTCCCCTTGCTGCTCTCCATGTAAGAAGTTAATTTCTTTATCTGGCTCTCCTGCTCGCTGATAATCTCTAGCAGCTTCCCTTTTTCTTCTGATTCCTCCCCAAGGATTCTGTTTAAATTATCGATTTCTGAATCCCTGGCCATTAACCTGGCATTTAACAGAGAAACCTGCTCTTCTAAGGGCGCTATCCTGGAATCAATTCTTTTATCCGGAGTTGCTGCGCACCCGGTTAAAAAGAGCAACAGCAAAAGGCAGAGCATTATAGAAATATTTTTTCCTGACATATCAACCTCCCCTTTTAAGAGATTTTTAACGCTTCTTTTAGAGTAAACTTGCCCTCGTATAATGCCTTACCAACAATAGCTCCGATTAATCCCTGTTTTTCCAAAGATTTCAACTTAAATAAATCCGCCAGGCAGGAAACCCCGCCGGAAGCAATTAGAGAAAGCCGGGATTTCTTTAGTATCTTTTTTATTGCCGTTATATTCGGTCCGTTTAAAGCCCCGTCTCGGGAAATATCCGTGTAGATTACCTCTCTAAAGCCGATATCCTCAAGCATGAGCAGTAATTGCATGATTTCGAGTTTAGAGTATTTTTTCTGCCACCCGTTAAGGCGGACTATATTATCTCGCGCGTCAATACTCAGGATAATCTTTTCAGCGAAATCCTTAAAGGCGCTGCGTAAGAATTTTTCATCCTGTACTTTTGAACCCAGGACCACTCTCTGGACTCCGCATTTCAATACTTTTTTTATGCACTTCGTATCTCTTACGCCTCCGCCGAATTCGATGGGAACCTTAATACTCCTGGCCATTTTTCTTACAATATCCAAATGGGCGATTTTACCGGTCCTTGCACCGTCCAAGTCTACGACGTGAAGGTATTTAGCGCCCTCGCGCTGCCAATGTAAAGCAGTCTTTATGGGGTCTGTAGAATAAGTAGTCTTATCTTCAAACCTTCCCCTTAACAACCTGACCACCTTAGCGTCTTTTAAATCAATAGCCGGAATGATAAGCATTTACAACCCTACAAAGTTTTCCAGAATCTTAAGCCCTGTCTTCTGGCTTTTTTCAGGATGAAACTGAACGGCAAAAATATTATCCTTATTGATTACAGAGGCGAAGGTTATGCCGTATTCTGTTTTAGCGGCAATAATATCCTCTGCTTGAGGCTGAACATAATAAGAGTGGCAGAAATATACGTTTGAGCCCTGCTCAATTCCCTCCAACAGCCTGCAGTTTTTAAAATGCAGTTGGTTCCATCCTATATGAGGAACCTTAAGCCCCTTTTTATCGAATTTCCTTACAGTGCCTGAGAATACTCCCAGGCCGCGCGCATCCTTTGATTCCTCGCTCTGCCGGAAAAGAAGCTGCATACCTAAACAAATACCCAGGAAAAATTTACCCTTCTTTATTGATTCTAAAATCGCCTGCCCAAGGCCCTTGCTTTCCAGGCCGCGCATTGCATCAGAGAATGCGCCCACTCCGGGCAGGATCACCTTATCTGCCGCTAAAATATCTTTGGGCTTATCAGTCACTCTAGTTTGCGCACCTTTTAATCCAACAGCCTTGGTGACGCTATGAATATTGCCCATCCCATAGTCGACAATCGCAATCATCTCAGTCTATGATTCCTTTTGTTGAGGGAATACCTTTTCTCTGCGGATTGATTCCGCTGGCTTGATTTAACGCCTTTCCGAAGGCTTTAAAGACAGGCTCCAGTTCCGTGTGGATATCTACAAAAGAGTTCATCGCGGGGACTTTTACGTCAATAATTATGTTTATTCCGCTTTGTTTTGCAAAAGACTCAAAGAAATGATTAGCATATTCCTCCGAATACTGCTCTGTCTCTCTCTTGGCTTCCAGCGCCGTAATTATATTCGTTTTTCTAATACCGTCGAAATGGCCTCGCCCGCTTATATCCAGTGTTATATCTGCCCGGACATTTTCCATGGGCACCGAGAAAGTGCCGAAGCGTTCTATTCCGCGCATCTGCCCTAATGCCTTCTTAACTGCCTGGCCGAGTACAATTCCCACATCTTCATTCGTATGGTGGATATCAACCCCTAAATCACTCTTTAGAACTTTAAGCTTCAGGTCAAATGAACCGTGAAAAGCAAACAACTCCAGCATGTGGTCAAGAAGGCCGATGCCGGTTTCAATGCGGGCATTACCTTGCCCGTCAATATTCAAAAAGCAGCTAATCTCTGTTTCCTTTGTTTTTCTTTTGTTTTCTATCATGTGATCACCTTTAAGATATCATTAACGCTGTTTAACACTATCTCTACGCCTTCTGATTTAAAGAGCTCTTTA
>JAHJCI010000087.1 GCA_018813085.1 Candidatus Omnitrophota bacterium
CAACTTGAAATAGAGGCACCGCTTATTGCAAAGAAGGCTCTGCCCGGGCAGTTTGTAGTTGTGGTTAATGATGAAAAGGCAGAGCGTGTCCCTTTGACACTGGCAGACTGGGATGCATCAAAGGGGACGATTAAGCTGATTCTTCAAGAAGCGGGTTTTAGTACGCGTAAAATAGCTGCCGGGAAACCCGGAGATTACATAGAGCATGTTCTCGGGCCCTTAGGCCATCCTACGGCGGTAGAGAAAATCGGAAGGGTAATTTGCGTAGCAGGAGGAGTAGGCATTGCCGAGATATTGCCCGTTTCAAGTGCATTCAGGAAAGCAGGCAATTATGTTATCGGCATAATAGGTGCGCGCAGCAGAGAATTATTAATCCTTGATAAGGAGATGAAGGCATGCTGCGACGAATTGCATATCACTACCGATGACGGCTCCTTTGGCAGAAAAGGGCTGGTTACTGATGTCTTGAAGGATTTACTCGCGGAGAAAACAAATTTAGTTTATGCCATCGGCCCGGTAATAATGATGCGTGCGGTTTCGGAATTAACCCGTTCTCCGGGGATAAAGACTATAGTCAGCCTCAACCCGATAATGGTTGATGCAACCGGCATGTGCGGTTCATGCCGCTGCACGGTGAAGGGAGAGGCCAGGTTTGCCTGCGTAGACGGCCCGGACTTTGACGGCCATTTAGTAGACTTTCAGGAATTACAGGAAAGAATAAATCAATTCAAAAAACAGGAACAACAAATCAGGGACACCCTTTGAGCCAATCGGGAGCCTGTCCCGAAGCCAATCGTAAGGGTGTCCCCTAAAAAAATGCGTGAAGAAGTAAGGCGACAGCCAGCTGAAGAACGAAAAAATAATTTTAATGAAGTCTCGCTTGGTTTTACGGATAAGCAGGCCAAGATTGAGGCAAGGAGGTGCCTGCAATGTAAACAACCTAAATGCGTCGAGGGCTGCCCCGTAGAAATAGATATACCCGGTTTTATCAATTTAATCTTAAAGGGTAAGCGCAAAGATGCACTAATGAAGATCAAGGAGAAGAACAACCTTCCGGCAATCTGCGGAAGAGTTTGCCCTCAGGAAAATCAGTGTGAAGAGCGTTGTATCCTCGTCAAAAAGGGAGAGCCGATTAACATAGGAGCATTAGAAAGATATGCTTCGGATTGTGAATTAGGCAAGAAAGATTGCCTTGTTGAAAGTTCCAAGACCGCTAAGAATTTATTAAAAGGTAAAGTCATCGTAGCAGGAAGCGGGCCTGCCGGCTTGACAGCAGCAGCAGATCTTGCTAAAATGGGCTATCAAGTTTCGCTCTTTGAATCTTTGCATATAGCCGCAGGAGTCTTATCTTACGGGATACCTGAGTTTCGCTTACCCAAATTAACCGTAAAAAACGAATTAAATTATATTAAGAGCCTCGGTGTAAATCTTAAGACTGATATTCTTGTTGGCAGGACTATAACGCTCTCTGATTTATTCCAACAGGGGGCACTGGCAATTTTCCTTGCCCTTGGCGCAGGACTGCCTCAGTTTATGGGAATTTCCGGAGAGAGCCTGGGAAGAGTTTATTCGGCAAACGAATTCCTCACGCGGATAAACTTAATGAAGGCATATCTTTTTCCGGGATTCGCCACTCCGATAAATATCGGCAAGAGGGTTGCCGTAATCGGAGCAGGTAATGTTGCTTTTGATTGCGCGCGCGTTGCAATCAGGATGGGAAGGAATACTCAGTTAATTTATCGCAGGAGCAAAAAGGAAATGCCTGCGCGATTGGAAGAGATTCATAATGCCGAAGACGAAGGCCTGGAATTCAGGCTGCTTACTCAACCGCTAAAAATAATACAAGACAAAGAGGGTTTCGTTCAGGGAATGGAATGTATTAAAATGGAATTAGGCGAACCGGATTCTTCCGGCAGAAGAAGGCCTGTTCCTCTGGAGGGTTCTAATTTTATACTTGATGTTGATACGGTAATCGTAGCCATCGGGCAAAAACCCAATCCCCTGGTCGCTGAATTAACGCCGGGCCTGAGGAGTAACCCCAACGGGACAATTTGGGTAAACGATAACCTGATGACTTCCCTGCCGGGAGTTTTTGCCGGAGGCGATATAATCACAGGAGCGGATACGGTGATTTCAGCCATGGGTGCAGGCAAGAAGGCGGCAAGAGAAATCAATAAATATATAAAATCGAAGGTGTAGGTTAAGGTAGAGGTAAAGAATCCATTGTCTCAACCTTTACCTAATCCTTTGCCTGATAAAAATTATGGAAAATAATAAAA
>JAHJCI010000088.1 GCA_018813085.1 Candidatus Omnitrophota bacterium
GAGACCTCGCCGGATTCCCGACTTAACGTCTGGACAAAGGCGGGCGCTAAGACTCGCTAAGTTGTGTCCTCACTAATTTTACTTGTTGAGATAGGTTTTTATGATACAATTACTATGATAAAAGATAGATATAATAACCAGAATTTTACTACGAGCTTAAAATTAGAAGCAAATATTTTAACTCTTTTGTTTTTAAATAGTTATAATATGTATAAATCACCCGGCTTTACATTGGTTTCTACGATGATCAGCGTATCTATAGTTATTTTATTGGCCTCTATTGCCATACCTCAATTATTACGTATAAAGATGACGGCTAATGAATCTCTGGCAAGGGCAACCTTAAAAACAATATCTACGGCTCTTGAGAACTATGCTGCAGCGAATCAGCAGGTTTATCCTTCGGATATATCAGTTTTGATGCTAGAGGAGCCTCCTTACTTGAAACGGAATTATGTCGCTGATTCTCCGCTGCAGGGTTATAACTATACCTGCGGCTCTTTAGATGCAGGCAGTTACAGCTGTCAGGCAGAACCCGTAGACTGCAATGTCAGCGGTTCCAAGAGGTATACTATTGCAACCGCAGGGGTGTTTTCAGAAGAGGATTGCGGATAATGAAAAAAAGATCTAAAAGAGGGTTTACTTTAACAGAGCTTCTTCTGGCAGCGGTAATTCTGGCTTTTGTGCTTTCCGGACTGTTGCTTCTTTTTATTCATTGTTTATTCTTAAATGAATCAAACCGTAACCTTAGTATAGCGATTATGCATGCACAATTTGTAATGGAAGAAATAAGGGACGCAACCTTCTGGGGTATTGAGCCTTCGATTACAACAGGAACCTGGGATTGGAGCCAGGCAGATATTACCTCTGGCGGCCTGATTCCTTTATCTAATGAAACAATAGATACCAGCGTTACTCAAAGCGGAAATCCGCTCGGTATTTCTGTAATGGTCAATTGGATGGACAGGAACGCAAGACAGAGGTCCGCGTCATTACAGACATCCCTGACGGATTATTAAGGATAGGAAAGGTTTACCTCGTTAGAGATGATTTTTAAAGATATGTTTTATAATAATAGATTAAGAAAAGATAAGAGAACCAAGACATCTCTGGCGGGGTTTACTCGATTAGAGATTGCAGTGTGTCGAAAAAGAACCAAGGTATCTCTAACGGGGTTTACTTTAGTTGAGATTTTAGTCAGCGTGCTGATTTTGAGTTTTCTGCTTGCGGCCTTATTTATGGTCTTAAATGTAGGCAGCATGACTCAGAGCAGTGATTTAGGCCTCCTGGATTTACAGCAGCAGGCAAGGCGCGCTATGGATGCAATGACCAGGGAATTAAGACAAACCAAGTCTTCGGAGATGTCCTTTATTTCAAGTTCAGAAATTACTTTTAGTATTCCTTCGCAAACTTATGGTGCTGCGTGGGTAGGTCCGATCAGGTATTACCTGTACAGCGTAAATAGCCGGATTATGCGTGAATATCCTGCGGGTACAGAGAAGATTGTCGCAGGAGATATTACTAGCTTGACATTTACGCCTAGCAGTAATATTCTGGATATTGAACTTACTTGCGCAAAAACAGTGCGACAGAGGGATTTGTCGTTCTTTTTGAAAGGCCGGGTGAGATTAAGAAATGAATAAACGGGGAGTTGCTTTAATAGCCGCTTATATGGTGATTGCAGTTTTAACCATCCTGGGAGTAGGTTTTATTGTGCGCACTATCAATGAACGCAACATTGCCCAGAGATATGTTGATTCTGTGCATGCTTTTTGGGCATCTGAGGCAGGCATAAGCCGGGCGTTAAGTGAATTAAGGATAAACTCCAGCCTCAGCGGTATTGATTTATGGTCTGCGACTTTAACTAACGGAAGTTATTCTGTAGACGTAGAAGTAGATGGGGAAATGCTCAAGGTAACTTCTCACGGCTTTGCTCCGGCAGGCGTAAGCCGTGTAGAGCGTGCGGTTGAGGCAATGATGAGTAAGTCAGTGCCCTCGGATTTTTATGATCACGCCGTTTATTCCGGAGGGGATGTTGATTTTAACGGAGACAGTTACAGCGTAACAGGTTCCACAACAGATGCCTGTTCCGGAGATGCCGGCGATGTCCTTTATGCCGACCAGGATGATATAGAGCATCCTGAGAATATTAGCGGTTCCCTTACCCAGGATACGACAGCAAGCCCTTTGGCGCGTTTTGATTTTCAGGAATTACTTACTATAAGTCAGAGCCAGGGTAACGTTTATGATGATGCGCGTTTACAGGATGTACAGCAGGGACAGGATAGTTTTCCTACTTCGTTTTGGCATACAGACCCTACTGATCCGGAAGACCCCACTACAGGAGTGCCCAATGTTGTTTATGTCGAAACAGACTTACAGCTAAACGGTAATATCGGAGAGGTAGGGGGATTTTTTGTGGTTGTGGGCGATGTAATTACCAATCCCGACGATGTGGAAGATATGACAATTAACGGCAATGGAACAATAGACGGGGTTATCTATACGCTGGGTACATTCAGGATTAACGGCGGCGGAGGAAACTTGAATATCAACGGCGGAGTTTGGGCAGGCGAAGAGGTACGCTTAAACGGCAATGCCCAGATCTCATATAATTGTGATTTTATGTCTGCAATCGAAGCATTAGACATTGATGCAGAAGTGCAGATTATTTCCTGGAGAGATACGCAGAACCCTTTTGGGCTTTAAGTGAAATAAAATATGGATTTAAATAACTTAATAAATAATTTTAAAAGCCGTTTTTCTAAGCAGGAGGATAAGCTTAAGCTTAGCATTGGGCTGGACTGGGGTTTTTCTTCATTAAAGATGGTAGTTTTAGAATCCCGGGACAATAATTATATCCTTAAAGATGCCAGGATTATTGCACTTCCTTCCCAGGATGTAAAATTAAGTTTCCCACTGAATGATTTGGACCTTTCTGGCGGTGTAAATCTGGGTATTTGCGGGCCGAATGTCGTAGTTAGATATATAGCAATGACAAAAATGAAAGATGAAGAGTTTAGAAATTCATTAAGGTATGAAGCAGCTTCTCATTTGCCTTTCCCGGTGGAAGAGGTAAACCTCGACGGGATAATTCTAAAGGAATTAGCCGATAACCAGATGCTGGCGATGCTGGTTGCGGCCAAGAAGGATTTTATTAACCAGCGCTTAAAGATATTTCAGGAATCAGGCATAAGGGTTAATATCCTGGATATCGATTCTCTGGCATTGATTAATGCTTTTAATTATTCTCTTAGCCATAAACAGGACGGCAGTTATCCCGGGGCAGTAGCATTATTAAATATCGGGGCTTGTGTAACCAATATTAATATCCTAGAAGACGGTATTCCGCATTTTAGCCGGGATATCAATGTTGCCGGCAGGGATTTGACTAAACAGGTTTCGCGCGAGGCAACTATAGCTAAGTTTGTTTCCGAGATCAGGAAGTCGTTTGATTATTATGAAGCAGGTAGTACGGCAGTCTTAAAGAAGATTTTCTTAAGCGGAGGAGGCAGCCTGGTTCCAGACTTGGGCAGTAACCTGGAAAACTTTCTGGGCGCCCAGATAGAGAAATGGGATGCTTTTAGCAATTTTTCATTCGCTCCGGGTATAGATGAAGCCAATATCCGGCAGAATTCTGCTCAATTCGCCGTAGCCGTCGGATTAGCGCTGCGTTAATGA
>JAHJCI010000089.1 GCA_018813085.1 Candidatus Omnitrophota bacterium
CTCCTTGCGAGACGTTTTGGTTAGAAATCCAGGCTATAGATCACGTTTGCCCGGATTGCAGGAGCCCACTGGAAAAGATTGAAGAAGAGAATTACTTTTTTAAGCTCTCAAAATACCAAGATTGGCTGATTGAATATATAAATAATCCCTATAATATACTCTTTATTTTGCCGTCAACAAGACGCACTGAGGTCTTAAGATTTTTAGAGTTGAATAAATTAAGCGACCTTTGTATCTCCCGGCCGAAAGAACGCTTGAGCTGGGGGATTCCGCTTCCCTTTAGCCCAGAGCACGTTACTTATGTATGGTTTGATGCATTAATAAATTATATCAGCGCAGTAGGGGAATTTGATTCTCAGGGTAAATATCATTCACAGTGGTGGCCGGCAGATATTCATTTAATCGGCAAGGATATCTTGAGGCAGCATGCGATATATTGGCCGATTATGTTGCGCGCTTTAGATATACAGCCTCCGAAAACCATATTTGCTCATGGCTGGTGGTTAATCGGAGAAAACAAGATGTCCAAGTCGCGGGGAAACGTTGTCTCGCCTCTGGAAATGGCAGATAAATTCGGCATAGACGTGTACAGGTATTTTCTGCTGCGCGATGTGCCTTTTGGCCAGGATGGTAATTTCTCAGAAGAATCTATTATAAAAAGGTTCAATGGGGACCTGGCAAATGATTTAGGCAATCTTATATACCGGACGCTGACAATGGTTGAAAAATACTTTCAGGGATTGGTTCCTGAAAAGGGGCCGTTAAATGAACAAGGCATAAAGTTAGAAGAAAAGATGAAGATTTTACCCTCGTTAATTGTCGCTCCATTATCTTCAGGTTTTGGGTTTGATTTCAGTTTGGCTTTAGGCAAAATTTGGGAACTGATCAACATGGCTAATAAATATATCGAAGATACCAAGCCATGGAACCTGGCTAAAGAAAATAAAACAGGGGAACTTAAGAGTTTTATAGCTTTATTGGTAGATGTAATAAGAACGGTTACTGATTTGATTTCTCCTTTTATGCCGCAGACTGCCGAGTCTATAAGGGAGCAGCTTGGAGAGGGCAAGATTAAAAAGGGCATGCCATTGTTCCCCCGCATTGATAATTCAAAAACCGCTTCCAAATCATAAGCAATATGTTTATCGACACCCACTGCCATTTAGACTTTCCTGATTTTGACTCTGACAGAAATGAGGTAATTCAAAGAGCAAAACAGCAAGGCATAGGCTATATAATCAATGTTGGTTCAAGCCTGCGCGCTTCCCAGGCGAGCGTAGATTTAGCCGGGCAATACGATTTTATTTATGCCAGCGCAGGCATTCATCCTCACGATGCAGATAAGGTAAATAAAGAAACCCTAAATACTATAGCTGGATTATGCAAATCTCCCCGCGTGGTTGCCGTAGGGGAAATAGGGCTTGATTATTACAGGGGTTTATCTTCAGTCGATAATCAAAAACAGCTATTTATAAATTTATTGAGATTAGCCGAATCAGAATCATTACCGGTAATCATTCACTGCCGGCAAGCCCAGCAAGATGTACTTAAAATATTAAAAGATAATAACGTAAGCCGTGGCGTAGTACATTGTTTTTCCGGCGATGAAGCATTCCTTAAACAGTGCCTTGATTTGGGTTTTTATATATCTTTTACCTGCAATCTTACTTATAAAAAGGCGGATAATTTAAGGAGATTGGCGAGAATAACCCCATTAGAACGGTTGCTTCTTGAGACAGATGCGCCTTTTCTTGCTCCTGAGGGTTTCCGTGGAAAGAGGAATGAACCGGTTTACGTTAAGTACCTGGCTAAAAAGATAGCTGAAATCAAGGAAATAAAACTAGAAGAGATTGAAAAAATTACTACTGTTAATGCGCAAGCATTATTCAGGCTGAACAGGGATTAATATGTTATCCCAAATTGCACTATCAAGATGTGATGATTATTCCAATTTTAATGTCAAGACGGCATTAGAGGCTGCGATAAGCCTTTTAGGCGGGATAGATAAATTCGTTAAACCCGGCAGTAAAGTTTTGATTAAACCTAATCTCTTGGCGCCGTGCGAGCCGGAAAGCGGTATAGTTACTCATCCGGAAATCATACGTGCACTTATTCATTTACTGAAAGGTATAGATGCGCATATATATGTGGGCGATAGTCCCAGTGTTTTTTATGACGAACCCCAGCAGACGAAGTTAATTTGGGAGAAGTCCGGCATAGAAAGGGTTGCTCAAGAAGAGGGGGTTGAGCTAGTAAGATTCAGCCAGAGCCGTTGGCGCGGTAAATTTCCTTTGACTACCTGGCTGGATAAGGTAGATTACTTGATTTCCGTACCGAAGTTTAAAACTCACGATTTAACTCTTCTTACAGGAGCAATTAAAAATCTTTTCGGGTTGATCCCGGGAAGATATAAGTTAGAATTACATAAGAAGTTTTTTACTCCGGAAGAATTTTCTGGAATGCTGGCTGATTTATACGAAGCCGTTAAGCCCGATTTGACGATTGTCGATGCAGTTGTTGTCCTGGAGGGTGAAGGCCCTTCCGGTAGGGGTAAAAAGAAAGACCTGGGTTTCATTCTTAGCGGAGTTGATTGTGTGAGTATCGATAGCATCTTAAGCTCGATCATGGGCCTTGAGCCCGGGGATATATTATCGACTCAGGCAGCAGCGAGGAGAAAAATGGGCAACGCCCGGCTTGAAGAAATCGATGTCCTGGGAGAATTGCCCGGTTCATTCAGGGACAGGCAGTTTAAGCTGCCTAAAACAACGTTTAAATACAGGCTTCCCAGGCCAATTATCAGTTTAATCAGAAAGCTGGTTCGCTTTTATCCGTGCATAGACTCAGGTTTATGTTCAAGGTGTGGGGCTTGTATAAGCACTTGCCCGCAGAAGATAATTGTCAACAACGGCAGGGAAATAAAAATTGAGCATAGCGGTTGTATTTTTTGTTTTTGCTGCCGCGAAGTTTGCCCTAATGCCGCAATAAGCATTAAGACAAGCTTGATTGCGAGGTTATTCGGGTTATGAAAATACGCACAATTGACTGGGATAAGAATAGCATCAAGATTATTGACCAGACGAAACTGCCTAACGAATTTAACTATATTTACCTTAAAGATATTAAGCAACTTTTTGCCGCAATTCGTTCTATGAAGATTCGCGGTGCTCCGGCTTTAGCTGCGGCAGGGGCATTAGGCGTAGTTCTTGCAGCTTATAATATTCGAAGAAAGAAGCCAGGGCAGTTTATAAAAGAACTGCTGCGAGTAATTGATTATCTTAGCACTAGCCGCCCCACGGCAGTTAATCTTTTCTGGGGGCTTGAGAGAATGAAGAAAGTTATCGAAGCAAATAAGAATAATAAAGCAGAGGTTCTCAAGTCGGCTTTGCTTAGCGAAGGCAGGAAGATTATGCAAGAAGACCGTATCGCCTGCAGGAAAATGGCTAAGGCCGGCTCAAGATTAATTAAGAATGGCGATAGGGTTTTGACTATTTGTAATGCCGGTATTCTTGCTACAATTGATTACGGCACAGCTTTGGGCGTTTTTTATCAGGCAAAGAAAGAAAAAAAACAATTCAGAGTATTTGCCTGCGAAACTCGCCCTCTTTTACAAGGGGCCAGGCTCACTACCTGGGAGTTAAGCAAGAATCATATTGATGTGACGCTTATCTGCGATAGCATGGCAGCCGTACTGATGAGCGAAAAGAAAATTGACAAGATTTTTGTGGGAGCCGACCGCATTGCGCGTAATGGCGATACAGCTAATAAAGTAGGGACATATAATCTTGCTGTTTTAGCCAAGTGGCACCGCATACCTTTTTATGTAGTTGCCCCTTTATCTAGCTTTGATAATAATATTAAAACAGGCAGGGATATTCCTATAGAGCAGCGCTCTTGTAGAGAAATTACGCATAGTTATTTTAAAAAACCCATTGCTCCTTCTGGCGTAAAAGTCTTTAATCCTGCTTTTGATGTAACTGGCCATGAATTGATTACTGCCATAATTACCGAGAAAGGTATTTTAAGATTTCCTGATAGATGAAGATTAAAGAGTTGGGTGAATTCGGGTTTATTGATTTAATAGCAAAGATGACCAAGCCCTCATCAGGCGTGATTAAGGGGATCGGAGATGATTGCGCAGTCCTGCCCTTTAATCGTAGTAACTACCTGCTGTTTACCTGTGATATGCTTGTAGAGGACGTGGATTTTACCAGCCGTGATAAGCCATACTTAATCGGGCGTAAAAGCCTGGGAGTTTGTTTAAGCGATATAGCTGCCTGCGGCGGCACGCCTTGCTATGCTCAGGTTTCTTTAGGGCTTCCGGAAGATACATCTTCAAAACGGGCCGTTGAGTTATATCAGGGAATAATTTCACAGGCAAAGCAGTTTGAGGTGAAAATTGTCGGCGGTGATGTAAGCCGTTCTGAAAAGTTAGTCATTAATGTGAGCTTGTTGGGGCTGGTAAAACACAAAGACCTTATTTTAAGAAAAGGCGCCAGAGAAGGAGATGTTATTTTTGTCTCAGGCTCACTCGGGGGCTCAATTTACGGGAAGCACTTAACATTTACGCCGCGGCTTAAGGAAGTAAAATATATCGTCAATAATTATAAGCCGAACTCAATGATTGATATTTCCGACGGGCTTATTCAGGACCTAAGCCACATTTTAAAGCAGAGCAATAAGGGGGCTGTAGTTTTTCAGGAATTAGTTCCCGTAAGCGCCAGTGCCCGTAAATTAGAAGAAGCCCTTTACATGGGGGAGGATTTTGAATTATTATTTACGCTTGGCTTAAGTCAGGCCCGCCGCCTTATTAAATCAAAAAAAAATAAACAATTTACTGCCATTGGAAGCATCATAGATAAACCCCGCAGCCTCGTATTATTCAACCGGCAAGGCAAGAGAATAAATTTTAATCCTGATAAGATGTCTTCAGTGAAAGGGTATAAGCATTTTTAATGTCAAGGGAAATCGCTTTCACTTGTAATTCCCGGAGATTTTCCGAAGGCTCTTGCATCAAAGATGTTAATGGTTAATTCGCACAAATAATTTATCTTCCTAAGATTCTGCGGCAGTTTTATAAATTATGCACTCATTAAAGATAAGCTCGCATTCTGAGAAAGAAACAATTAACCTGGGCAGAAAGCTCGTAGGTTTATTAGGGCGAGGAGATATCGTTTGTCTTTTCGGAACTCTGGGGGCAGGCAAGACAGTGCTGGTGAAGGGGATGGCCAGGGGCTTAGGCATAAAGAGAAATCAAGTTATTAGTCCGTCTTTTGTCCTGATGCGTGAATATTCAGCCAGAGTTAGAAATAAAAGAATGCCTTTTTATCATTTTGATTTATACAGATTAACGAATATAAAACAGATTCTGGACTTGGGATATGAAGAATATCTTTTCGGGCAAGGCATCTCAGTAATTGAGTGGGCAGAAAGGATGATGGGATATATGCCTGGAGAATTTTTGAAGATTAAGTTAGAGATAAGAGGCAGCAGGCAAAGGAACTTAAAATTATCTTCCAATTCCAGGCGTTATCAAAAGTTATTGCACGACTTGGAAAGTAAAATTTAGATAAAAAGGAATATTTAAAATGAATTTAACAAAGCTTGGCGATAAAGGGGAAGATGGCTGATGAATATTCTTGCAGTGGAAACTTCCAGCAGGAAGCTTTGCGTCTCAGGAAAAAACAGCAAGGGTAAGGTTTTTGCCTATAATGTTGATTCAGGCTTGCGGCATAGCGAATTATTACTGCCCCTGGTAAAGAAGGGATTGAAGCAGTCGGGACTTTCAATGCGCGATATTAATTATTTTGCTGTCGGCATAGGGCCCGGCTCCTTCACTGGATTGCGTATCGGCTTAGCTACGATCAAAGGGTTTAGTGCTGCATTCCAGAAGCCGGTGGTTGGATTGCCCAGCCTTGATATTTTGGCTTATAATGCCTTACCGGCGGATAGCGGGATTATTTGCCCTCTGATTGATGCAAGAAGAGGGCTTTTATTTAGCGCTCTATATGAAGCAAAAATGAATAAATTAAAGCGCATCAGCCCATATCTTTTAATAGGCATTAATGAATTATTGGCTAGAATAAGGCCTGGAGTGCCGGTCACCTTCCTGGGGGACGGGATTAATTTATATGAGAAAAACATAGAAAAGAGGGCCGTAAAGCGTATAATTTTAAATAAAGACTATTGGTATCCAAGGGCAGAAAATTTATTAAAGCTGTCAGCAGATTTAATAAATAAAGGCAGAACAGAAAAAGCCGCAAAATTAAAGCCGATTTATCTTTATCCCAAGGAATGCCAGATAAAAAATCAAATATCAAAGATCAAAGATCAAAAATGAATATTAAATATTAAAAATTAAAATGCAATCAAAGAAGCAAATTAAAAAAATCTGTTACCGGCCGACATGGGCAGAAATAGATTTATCAGCTATTGATTTTAATTTCCGTCAGGTGAAGAGTATCACGGGTAAACAAACTAAAGTAATGGCAGTTATAAAATGCGATGCTTACGGCCACGGCTTGTTGCCGGTGGCCAGGAGATTAATCGGGCTTGGGGCCGATTATCTTGGCGTTGCAAGTATTGATGAAGCAATTGCCTTAAGGAAAGAGAAGGTAAAATTGCCGGTTCTGGTTCTTGGCAATACCTTAAATGAGCATACCGACCCTATAGTTAAATACGGGCTAACTCAGGCAGTATCTGATTATAGGCTGGCTTCCAAGCTCAGCCATATTGCAAAAAGGGAAGGTAAATTTATTAAAGTGCACATTAAGGTAGATACAGGCATGGGCAGATTAGGGGTGTTATACAGAGAAGCTATTATTCTGATCAAGAAGATTAAAAAACTCGATAACCTGATAATAGAAGGTTTATTCACGCATTTTCCCTGTGCAGACTCTGATAGTGAATTTACCAGTTATCAAATCGAAATTTTTAAGCAGCTTATCAGCGATTTAAAAAAGTGCGGGATAACGGTTCCCATCTGTCATGCGGCTAACAGCATGGGTCTTATCGGTTATCCTGAGAGCCATTTTGACCTGGTAAGGCCCGGATTAATGCTTTTTGGAATTTATCCAAAGCGCGGGCTTAATATTAAGTTGCGCCCTGCATTTTCGTTGAAGACCAAAGCGGTATTCTTAAAAGATATGCCTTCCGGGCAGGGGATAAGTTATGGGCGTAATTACATCACCAGAAAACAAACGACTGTGGCAGTACTGTCGATTGGATACGGAGACGGGTATCCCAGGAACCTTTCCAACCGCGCAGATGTTTTGATTAAAGGCAGGCGTTTTGTGATTAGCGGGGCAATCTGCATGGATTATATTATGGTTGATATAGGAAACCTGCCTGCGAAGACGGGTGAGGAGATAGTATTAATTGGCTCGCAAGCGAAGATCAGAATCAGTGCTGAGGAATTAGCGCAACTCTCCGGGACCATAGCTTACGAAATTGTCTGCGGTATCGGCAGCCGCGTGCCGCGCGTATATCTTAGTTGATTTTGTAAATCAGATAAATACCCAGGGATAAAAATATGATATGGCTTATTGAGGCGGATAGAAGCGGAGTAAGCAGCCCTGCCTTGCCAAAGGCAATCGAGATAGCACTAATAACATAATATAAGAATCCTATCATTATGGCTATCCCCATCGAAGAAAGCCCCGTAGCGCGCCTGCGCATTGTCAGCGAGAAGGGAATACCTACAATAAGAATAACCAGGCTTGTCAGCGGCATGAAGAAACGCTGATATAAGTCCACCTTAAGATTTCTTATAACTGTTTTTGCTTTGCTCTTAGAGAGCTTTTGAATGTAATCATTGAGTTGTGCTACGCTCATAAATTCCGGTTTTTGCCTCTGCTTCAGAAAATCCTGAGGGCTTTCCGTAATATCCATTAATTTCTCTTGTGAATATACTGGTTCGCCTTTAAGGCGGCCGTTATCATCAAAGAAATAAATTATGCATTCGTAAAAATACCACTGCCCGTTTCTGTATTGGCCTTCGGAAGCAATAATCTTCTGGCGTACGTTAGCTGAATTATCCTGCTGTAAAATCGTAATTCCCTCCATTCTATTTTCGGAAGGAATAAACCTGTTGATAAAGAAAAGGCGGTTGCTTAAGCCGTAAATAGAGAGATTGCTGATAGAC
>JAHJCI010000090.1 GCA_018813085.1 Candidatus Omnitrophota bacterium
AAATGAGGTATTTATGAAGAAGAAATACAATGTTGCGGTAGTGGGTGTAGGTGCAGTAGGCATTGAAATGTTGCGTTGTTTAAAGAAGCGCAATTTTCCCGTAGGCAAGCTGCGTGTTCTTGCGCGTTCTTCAAGAGAAATAGAAGTAGGTTCCCATAAATATGAAGTTCAGGCGATTACTCCGGATGCTTTTTCAGGCGTTGAGATAGCGCTTTTTGCCGGCACCGAGGGTGAGAAGGGCGCTGCTGTTACCTTTGCCCCTGAGGCAATTAAAAGAGGGGCTGTAGTAATAGATAACGGCGCAGACTTCCGCATGGACCCTGGGGTTCCATTGATTGTCCCTGAGGTAAACCCTCAAGATATCAACCCCGTTAAAAACTGGTTAAGAGGAAAAGGAAAAAAAATTTCTAACGGGGCAGGAAAACATAAAGGGATAATCGCTAACCCGAATTGTTCAACTATTCAGATGGTTGTAGCCCTCTGGCCAATTTACAGAAAAGCCGGGCTTAGGAGAATAATAGTCTCTAGTTATCAGGCTGTTTCCGGGGCAGGCAGGGGAGGCGTAGCGCAGCTTGAGAGCGAATTAAAGGGTGAGCCAGTTTCCCAAAAAGCGTTTAATTACCCAATCGCAGGAAATGTCATTCCTCATATAGGCGGGTTTGCTGAGTTTGATTATACTTCCGAGGAATGGAAGATGGTCCATGAGACCCATAAGATAATGCACGATTCTCGGATTAAGATTTCAGCAACTTGTGTGCGTGTTCCGGTAATCAGCGGTCATTCGGAGGCCATATATATAGAAACCAGAAAAGCGATTTCTCTTCAGGCAGTCAGGAATTTATTGTCTGTGGCAAAGGGGGTTAAGGTAGTAGATGCCCCGCAGGATAATCTTTATCCTTTAGCCATACATTCTGCAGGCCGGGAGGAAGTATTCGTCGGTCGCATCAGGAGGGATCCTTTTGTGAAAAACGGGCTTTGGTTGTGGGTTGTTTCAGATAACCTTCTTAAAGGTGCCGCACTTAATGCAGTTCAGATTGCCGAACTGCTCTGTTCGTCTTAGCCTATATCTTAAATAGGAAATTCAGCTTTAAAATCATTTTCTGCCAAAATAAATCCGCATCCTTTAATTCTTTCAGTATTTTCCGATAATAATCCAGCGCTCTGTTTGCTGTTTCTCTGATTATTTGATGAGAACTGTATCTGGCTTCCTGGAATTCTCTAGTCAGGCCTTCAATGTCCATTCCGATAGTTTTAAACCTTCGTTTCAGGATTAGCGAATATTCTTCCGGGGTAATTATAACCGGGTGTTTAAAGCCAAAGATGACTAGTATTTTAGAAAGGTACCTATAAATTAGAACTACAAATAGCCCAAAGTTATTGTCTTTTGCTTTGATGATTTTTCTTTTATATCTCCAGTAGGAAAAGAAAAAAGATGTTATACGGCTGATTAGGTAAAGCAATATCAAAATAAGCAGCATTATTAAAAGCCGGAGCATGAAACCGAATATAGAATTTGTTTTCGGTTTTAATGGTTTTTTCTCTGGTTTTGTTTCTTGCTGTTTTTCTCTGGTTTCTTCTTGTTTTTTTTGCTCTTTAAGCTGTTTTTCTACTTCCTGTAATTCTTTATTCAGGTTTCCGGTTGCTTTCTCGAATACCTGCTTTTTATTAAATAATTTGTCAATTTTTTGTCCTGCCTCTGTTTCAAGGAATTGGCTAAAAATCTGTCCCCGAAGAGTATCTTTTTTAGTTTCTGCCTTGTTCAATTCCTGCTTTACGTTTTCTAGATTACTCTTAGCAGCTTCTAATTCTTTTGAGTTCACTTCTGAATCAGCCGTCTTTTTTAGTGATTCGATTTGTTGCTTAACGAGAGATTCTTTGCCAGATAATTCCTGTTTTTGCTGGCCTACCTGGTTTATTTTATTAATTAATGCCTCTAATTGCGGCCTTTCTATTTGTTCCCCGATTGTAGAAAGCTGTTCTTCTATTTCCGATATTTGTTTATTGATTTCTTCGATG
>JAHJCI010000091.1 GCA_018813085.1 Candidatus Omnitrophota bacterium
GGGAGAAAAAATTTCTCCCCTTTTTTTTAAATCTGATTGCTTATCGTTATACTACGGACAAGCGGTATCCATATTCAGGACGCCTGTACCAGTGGTATAATATGTGTTCCAGGCAGCTCCTGCAGTAGGTGTTGCCGGCCAAGACTGGACATAACCACCAAGTACGGCTGAACTAACAGCGTTCGGCCAGCATTTAGCTGTTGCATCCCCTGTACCGCAGGCATTGTTTACCGCAGAGCTGGCATAAAAATTGGAAATCGCTGCTCTCAACGCTGAAGCATTGCCCTGGCATTCCGCTGTCTGTGCTTCGTCTCTTAAATCAATGAAACGAGGTACAGCAATTGCTGCCAAGATACCGATAATGACAATGACCATGATTAACTCAATAAGTGTGAAGCCTTTTTCACTCCTCATTCTCTCACCTCCTCTAGTTAAAAGATATCATTGCTTGATTTAAATGTCAAGGTTTTTTTATTTAATAAACTTGAGCAGTTCATGGCAGGATTTTTCATCCGCTTTAATGAACCGTATGCCCAGAAAATAGCGTAACCCCCGCTGCATGCGGCAGTATACGACTTCTCCCCGCACCTTAATCGACTCTTTAGAAAATGCCTTTTCTTCTCCTGGCTTAAATTCTAAATTAACCGTTGCGCCCTTTGGAATAAAGAGAAATACATATATACCCACTGCCATACCATCTCTGGTTATATCCCTGGTTACGCCTTCAAGCGCAGAAGAATAACGCAAGGCCAGGCTCTTGTCTTCTATGGAAACTAGAACCGGTAGATTAAGCGGCACTCTTTCCGAATTCCGGTAAAAAGGCAAAGAGCGTGCCGGTTTCTCTTTCATAATTAGCCTTCGAAAATCGAATATTTTTTCCTGGAGGCCATAATAATCATCCTGGGCTTGCCTTATTGACTGCATATTGGCAATCAGGGGCTCTATCTGGCATCCTGTTTGAGTCAGCAGGCTATCTACGGTAGTTGTATCCAGGGGGTTAACAAAAGCTACAAACAATATGTCCTTAATCTTGAACAAAGGCAGGATTAAGTTCTCGCGGCAAAATTCTTCATCTACCAGCTTAATAACCTCTTCGCTGATCTGATAGTCAGAGATTCTCACGTAGGGGATACCCGACTCCTGCGCAAAGAAAACGCTGACATCCTCCTGAGTTAATATCCCCAACCTGACCAGGCAAACCCATAGAGACTTACCTATTCTTCTGGACTCCTGATTTGCCAGGTTCAATTGCTCGAGGCTGACCCATTTATCCTGAATAAGTTTTTCTTCCAAGTTATCCATGTTTAGCAGCCAGTAGCCGGTAGAAAATAACCGGGGGTTAAATTCTCCCTATTTGCCTTTAGCCTCATTACTTGAGCCGGGCAGGTCTCCCGGGATTCCATTAGGATAATATTTTTGCATAAATTGCGAAAGCGTATCAGAAACTTCTTGTTCGTCGATGATGTATAAGCCGGTTTTGTTAATATCTGCCCGGGAAACCTGCGGATATTTTTTCTGCATTTCTATCAATACCTGAGCCTGTTTGCGGGCAAGCCTGAGCAGTACCCGGTTATCCTTCATTACATCGTAATAATCAAAGGCCTGTTTTACGATCAGCTTTAATTCCTCGTTTTCCCAGGGCTTAGGTATATAACGATAGACCTGCCCTTTGTTAATCGCTTCAATAGCAGAGTCAAGCCCGGGATAGCCGGTAATCAATATCCTGATGGTATCCGGATACAGCTGCCTGACCTTGACCAGAAAATCTATCCCGGATATATCGGGCAGGCGGTTATCGGAAATTATTAAATCCGCTCCGCCGATTTCCTTAAGCCTTGCCCATGCTTCGCCTGCTGTGCCGGCAGTAAATATTTCCCGTTCAGGGCCGCGCAGGAGCCTTGTCAATGCGTTAATGATGTTTTCTTCGTCATCGAGAATGAAAATTGAATGCTTAGCCATTTTACTCTCCCCCGTTTTCTATCAAGTCCTTAATAAAATTCTGTGAACGGGAAGGAAGGAACTTAATAAACATTATTCCCATCCCCGCAGGCAGAATATTGCCTTCTTCATCGTTTCCCGGCTCTCTCCTGTTCCAGGCCACTACTCCCTCTGCATGAATAACTCTCTTGTTATCCTTGCCGAAGGTGAACATAATTTCTACTTTTGTCTGCGGGGGTTCTATTTTCTGAGTAGCTATAAACATGCCTCCCGCAGAAATATCCTGTGCTTCCACTATCTGCCAGAAACTCTTGCCGCGGTACTCCACGGAGAATTTTATATACGCTCTTTTAAATCTCCTCTTCTCCTGCCATCCCATCAGGCTCTCCTTGTCGAATTTTAAAATATAGCCTAGGCACAATACACGGTTAATCCATCTCTCTTGCTTCCGGGAGCCTGCTTTCTTAAGCCTCTCAGGCTCTCTTATCTTCCTCGGATAACTCCTTCGGCAGCCTTACCGTAAAAGAGGTGCCTTCGCCAACCGTACTCTGGACTCTTATATCGCCGTTATACTTTTTAACAATGTTATAACTTACCGATAACCCAAGGCCGGTGCCCTTTCTATTAGTGGTAAAAAAGGGGTCGAATATTTTAGGCAGCACTTCCTGCGATATCCCGCAACCGGTATCGCTAACCCTGATAAAAATATCTTCATCATTCTGCCAGGTAGACAATGTAATGCTTCCCTTGTCGCCTATTGCCTGGGAGGCATTTATTAAAAGGTTTAAAAACACCTGGCTTAACTCGGTAGGGTCCGAGTATATATTTGTTTTTGCCTGATAATCCTTTATTACGTCAACCTTATATTTAATTTCATTCCAGACAATAGACAAAGTAGATTCTAAAATCTGGTTTATATCTACCGAGACGTGCTGCAATTCGCTTTTACGGGAAAAGGTCCGTAAATCCTGAACTATCTTTTTTATTCTCTGCGCTCCCTCTAAAGATTCTTTGGTGATTTCGTCCAGCTCTTTAATTTTTACAGCATCCCCTCGGCCTTTTTCAATATCACCGGCGTAATCATGCATGGTTTCTAAATTGCTTATTAAAAAACCCAGGGGGTTATTGATCTCGTGAGCTATGCCTGCTGCAAGAGTGCCCAAAGAAGCCATCTTCTCCATCTGTATAAGCTGCGCTTCTGTTTCTTTTACCAATTCGCTCTTCTCTTTAACCATCTTCTGCCAATGCCTGTTCATCATAAAGCCGTAAATAATAAAGAAAACGACTAAAGACAAAAAGAGAAGGAAAGTCAAGAGGTTCATATTGATTATCCGCCCCTTATTACTTTTAACATCCCCCACATCGGCATGAATATCGATAAAGCCATGCCCATAACCGCAATACCCAAGATTGCAGTCATTATCGGCTCGATTAAGGTAGTCAGGTTTCTTACTGTAGTCTTTACCTCTAAAGTAAAATATTCGCACAGGGAATCCAGCATTGCAGGCAAAGCACCGCTCTTCTCGCCAACGGAAATCATATAGCCGACAAGGCGGGGAAAATATTTACTATTCAAAACGGCGCCCGAAATTCCCTTGCCGTCAGCAACATCGCGCTTTAGAATCTCTATCTCTTTAGCCAATACCACATTGCCGATGGTAAGACCTACTATATCCATTGTCTTGAGTACGGGTAAGCCCGCCTGATAAAGAACGCTGAGCATTGATGTAAAGCGCAGCATCGTAATCTTTGAATAAACCTTGCCTACGACAGCCATTTTAAATTTAAAACCATCCCAGAGAAACCTTCCCTCCTTGGTATTAATAAACCATTTAAAAAGAAAAGCTGCGCCAAAAATACTCGGGAAGGTAATAAACCAATACTGCTTGAATCCATGGCTAATCCATATCATAATCTGGGTAGGCAACGGCAGGCCCACCTTCATATCCGTATACATCTGGGCAAAATTAGGAATAACAAAAACCGATAAAACAAACACTGCTGTAAATAAAGCAAAAACTACCATAATCGGATAACGCATGGCTGCCTTAATATTTGTGCGTGTTTCCTGGTCGTCCTCAAGCATGCGCGAAAGCCTGAAAAGAACTTTTTCCAAGACGCCGGCGCTTTCACCGGCAACTACCGTATTTACATACAAGTCAGAAAACACCCCTGGGTGTTTCGACATCGCCCCGGAAAGGCTGGAACCTCCTTCAATATCATGCACAACCTGGTTCAGGGCTTCTTTTAAAGCAATGTCCTCGGTCTGCTCGGCCAGGACCATTAACCCTTCAAGCATCGGGACAGCGGCCTTAATAATCGTGGCGAATTCGCGCGTAAATATTACCAGGCTCTGTATATTTACGTTTTTTCCTTTTTTAAAAAGCTTATCGATAAAAGAGTCTACCTTTTCTTGCTTGAAGCTTATGCTTACAGGCAAATACCCGATTTTTGCCAGCTGCGTAGATACGTCAATCTCGCTGACCGCATCTAATTCGCCCTTTACTGTTTTCCCCTTTGAGTCTACTGCTTTATATATATAAGTAGGCATTGTTGGTTAATTGGTTAACTAACATTAAAGTCCTCAATTACCGATTTTATAAAATCTAATTCTATTTTTTTTGTTTTTTTTGCAAACCCAGACATAAGGATCAAATCACAGAGTGTATTAATCCTGCGGGGTATGCTCCCGCTATGCTTGGCTATAGCCTCTACTGCTTCTTTAGCGAAGATGGGGTTATCCGGTGATTCCGTAGATCCTGCAACTTTTAAGCGGTGCTTGATATATTTATCAACGTCTGAGGAGCTTAAATGGTCGAGGTGACAACGAACCGCCACTCTCTGGTCCAAAGGTTTTATGGCATCGACCTTATCCCTTAATTCAGGCTGGCCCAGGATTAAAAGCGTAAGCAGAAATTTATTCTCCGACTGAAAATTAAGTACTAAACGCATTTGCTCAAAGATCCTCGTGTCCTCTATGGCGTGTGCCTCGTCGATAACAACTATATTTTCTTTGCCTTCGCTGACATTATCCAGCAATATGGCCTGTAATTTCTCAAGCAGGGGGTCAACTAAGAGCTCTGTCTTTTTCTCAGGCAGGGCCTGCGGGCTTAGGCCGCGGACAATTGCCCTTAAGAGTTCCGCGGGTTCCGATACGCAGGGATTAAAAATATAAGCGCAACGGTACCTGTCCTTACCCAAATCATTTAATATCGCCTTGCCCAGGAGTGTCTTGCCGCAGCCGAATACCCCGGTAAGCATGCCGCAACCCAGGCCCTGGGCAATAACATAAGTAAGCTTCATTAAGGCATCTTCGTGCTGATTCGACAAAAATAAATACCGCGGGTCCGGAGTATTCTGAAAGGGTTTTTCTTTTAAATTCCAGTATTGTTCGTACATTTAATGAGCGCATAACTTACGGAATCCCGAATTTTCAGAATGACGTAAGTTATATGCGCGAATTAAACCCAGCACTAATTTTCCCTATTAAATTCATAGCTAAAAATTAGTGCTGGGTAAGTTCGGGCAAATAAGTTATGTCGCCTGTACCCATAAATACTCTGCTCCATAACTTATGTCCTTACTTATTTTTTTTACCCAGCCAGCCGGCAATGCGTTTCTGGTATTCCTGTAATTCCGTAGCCTTAACTTCAACCTGCTTGACTTCGCCGGGTCCTGAGCCTGAGCCGGTCTCAATTTCTAATGCCGGGCTTACAACACGCTCCAGCTTTTCCTCTCCAACGGGCTTAATCTCTATTTGCTCCTCGCAGACTCGAGCTACCTCCTCAATTGAGGTCGAACCGCCTAAAGCCTTATCCAAACCGTCTTCCCGTAAAAAGCGCATCCCTTTTTCTTTTGCCTTTTTTGATAAGGCAACTGTAGAAGCAGAAGAAATAATCATTTCTCTTAACTCATCATCGATCGCCATCAATTCGAATATCCCGGTACGGCCGTGGTAACCTGTGCCTTTACACATTTCACAGCCCTTTCCGCGGTAAAACACAACATCTGAGCGCCCCTTTAGCCCCCATCTCTCTAATGTTGCTTTGGATGGCTCATAGGGCTCTTTACAATCTTCACATACTAACCTGATTAAGCGCTGTGCCATTACTCCGGCTAAACAGGCAGAGATAAGAAAAGGCTCCACCCCCATATTCAGCAGCCTTGTAACCGCCGCAGGGGCATCATTGGTATGAAGGGTAGAAAAAACTAAGTGGCCTGTTAAGGCGGCTTGAATAGCAATAATAGCCGTCTCAAGGTCTCTTATTTCTCCGACCATAATAACATCCGGGTCCTGGCGCAAGATTGCCCTGAGGCCGTTGGCAAAAGTAATACCCGCCTTGGGATTAACCTGAATCTGACGTATAAGCCCCAGGCGGTATTCAACCGGGTCTTCGA
>JAHJCI010000092.1 GCA_018813085.1 Candidatus Omnitrophota bacterium
ATAAAGAACAAGACCTGGAGCGGGAATTACTCGTATTTATTACGCCCCACATTATCAAGGATAATGATAATAAGTTAACCGCGCAAGCAGATAGTGCAATTTTATCTTCGCGGGAGCAGGATATTTCTCCAAAAGAAGAAGCGAGGTTGATGACAATACAAAAGGCACTGGATGGTTTATAATAAAGCCTCAATAAAATTCAAAAAGATCTTAACAATGCCCTTGAATACGCTATAATAAAGTACTATAATTAAAAAAATTATTTTAAGTATTTAAGAAGCACAGATATTTATCTTTAGATGATAATAATATCTGTGTTGGTTTTAATTTAAATAAATAAACTAAAAAACAGATGACATTATTCTCTAAGGATAGATATTCAAGGTTAGGCGATCTTATGATTCAGGAAGGCATCATTACAAAGGCCCAGCTTGAAGAAGCTATCGCTAGGCAAAGAAAAGAAGGCGGCCGACTTGGCGAGGCCTTACTTAAGCTGGGAATGGTTAGCGAAGAACAAATTGTGATTGCACTCGGTAAGCAACTAGGCATTCCTTATTTTTCTCTTGGTACCGGTATGCTTAAGCCGGCTATAGATCAGAACCTGGAAGAATTAATCCCCGTGGAAACAGCAAGAAAGAATTTAATTCTTCCCCTATGGCGCACCCTTGGTTCTTTAACCGTAGCAATGGCAGATCCCCTGGACTTGATTTTGATGGACAATCTCAAGAAGCTAACCAGTTGTCAAATTAATCCGGTTATTGCTACTAAATCGGATATTGCCAGGGCAATAGAGGAATTTTACGGTAAATCCAGCCTGTTTAAGGAAGCAGTTGCGGCAACTTATGATGTAAGTGATGCGATTCGTGAAGCTAATATATCCGAAAGCGAAGGAAACAGGGTTAGCCAGTCGGAGTTAAGTTTAGAGAAGCTTATTGCTCGCGCTGAGGAAGCGCCGGTAGTAAAGTTGGTTGATTTGATTATCCGGCAGGCAATAGACGAACGGGCTTCTGATATTCACTTAGAGCCTTTCAGGGATAAGATAAATTTAAGATACAGGATTGACGGCAAGCTTTATGAAATTCCCCCTCCTGCGCCTCATTTACATCTTCCGATAATTTCACGAATCAAAATTTTAAGCAAACTGGATATTGCGGAAAAACGCCTGCCGCAGGATGGGTCTTTTACAGTTAAGCTTGAAAATCGCGTTATAGATTTGAGAGTTTCTACGGTACCAACAATATACGGAGAGAAGTTAGTTTTAAGAATACTTGATAAAACTGCAATGGTATTTAATTTATCCGGGATGGGCTTTGAATCCGGCCAGCTGGAAAAGATAAGGGAATGGATAAAAATGCCTTACGGTTTAGTGCTTTTAACCGGGCCGACAGGCAGCGGTAAAACTACAACTTTATATTCAATATTGAGTGAGATTAAGGATCCCTCGAAGAATATACTGACTATTGAAGACCCCGTAGAGGATCATATTGAAGGCATAAACCAGGTTCAAATAAAGCCTGATATCGGGTTAACTTTTGCGGCGGCCTTACGCAGTTTCCTGCGGCAGGATCCGGATATAATGCTAGTTGGAGAAATCCGCGATTTGGAAACCGCCGAAATTTGTATCCGCTCTGCTTTGACCGGCCATCTGGTTTTTAGCACATTGCACACTAATGATGCGCCGTCGGCAATCAACCGCCTTTTAGATATTGGCGTTAAACCTTACTTAATCACGCCTTCCTTAAATCTGGTTGTAGCTCAGAGGTTAGTACGCAGATTATGCCCAGAATGCAAGGAAGCTTACGAGCCGACAAAAGAGCAGTTGGGAGGCATAACATTAAAAACAGGGCTAAGTTATAAGCCGCGCGGTTGCCCTAAATGTAATCATATCGGCTATTCCGGCAGGGTGTGTATCGCAGAGGTAATGGTTATAAATAATGAGTTACGCCAGATGATCACCGACCACGTATCTTACGAAAAAATCAGGAAAACTGCACATGATTTGGGAATGCAGAGTCTTTATGCGATAGGATTAAAAAAAGTTGAAGCAGGAATAACCTCTCTTCAGGAGGTCTTATCAGCTACTTTAGGATTGTCCGGAATTAATATCTAATTATGCCTCGATTTTCTTATATAGCCAAAGACGGATCCGGGAAAAAAATTACCGGTAATGAAGATGGCGCTAGCCAGGAGGAAATAATTAACCGTCTGCAGTCGCGCGGTTTGATTATTCTCTTTGTTGAATCCACGGTCTATAAGAGCGACATCAATTCTGAGTCCGCAGCAGAAAACCTCAAGTCAATAGCCAGAAGGCAGCATCTTCGCATAACCGCTAACGATTTAAGCTTATTTTGTCGGCAGCTAGCCACGCTTTTAGGTGCGGGTATCACTATATTAGAGGCGCTGGTTATAATTTCCAAACAGGTTTCCAGCCGCCGTTTTTATCATGTACTATTAGGCCTCAAGAAGTGGATGGAGGAAGGATTAAGCATGCATGAGGCGATGGAAAAGAATAAAACAGTTTTTTCTCAACTCTGGATTAACCTGGTAGAAAGCGGCGAGGCTTCCGGCAACCTGGCTGTTGTCTTAACACGCTTAGCTAGCTATTTAGAGCGTAACGCACGATTCCGCAGCAAGATTCTTTCTGCACTAATTTATCCCGTAATACTTGTGTTTGTCGGGGTGGTAGCATTGTTATTTCTTACCTTAAAGATAATTCCTACTTTTGCCGAATTATTCAGTGGTTTTAAGATGGAATTGCCTTTTATAACTCGTATGTTAATCGGAACGAGCAGCTTTATACGTCATTATTTACTTTTAATGGTAATAATTGTCGCTATCATATTCTTCATTATTAAAAAATATATGGGCACTATGGAAGGACGGAAACAATTCGAGACTTTAGTGTTCAGGTTACCGCTATTCGGAGATTTTTTGCGTGACATTATTGTAGAAAAATTTTCTTCAGAGATGTCAACTTTGATTGAAAGCGGGGTTCCGATTCTCTATGCCTTAGAAATAAGCGAGAGAAGCGTCGGCAATATAACCGTAAGTGATATTATCCGCGAGATAAAAGAACAGGTCAAACAAGGGCGTTCTTTAAGCCTGCCAATGGCTAGAAGCGGATTCTTTGAACCAATGGTAGTGCAGATGGTTGGTATCGGTGAGGAAGTGGGCGACCTTTCGGGTATGTTTAAGAAAATCAATGAATTTTACCAGGAGGTTGTAGAAACATTTCTCACACGGTTTACGTCTATGTTTGAACCACTTATGTTAATTGTTGTAGGAGCCGTTATCGGCGTAATGGTAGTCGGCATGTTTATGCCTATATTCCAGTTGAGCAGGATTGGAATGAATTAAAATATTCGTTGACAAATTATTTTTTATAATATAAACTTTAATCAAAGAGCATAAAAAAGGAGAAGGTGAAATGAGAAAAGGTAAAGGTTTTACACTGTTGGAATTGATGATTGTTATCATCATACTTGGTGTTTTAGCGACCTTAGGCGTAATGCAGTATCAGGCAGCTATTGAGAAGTCGCGCGGCGCAGAAGCAAGGCAAGTAATAGGTCAGTTGCGCAGCCATTGCGCGGCTCTCTATATGGCTAACGGTAACACGACTGGCTGTACTGTTGGGAATCTGGGTATTTCAAGCGCTGCGACTATAGAGGATGGTAAAATACCGGGTACTACTTGTTGGGGTACGCA
>JAHJCI010000093.1 GCA_018813085.1 Candidatus Omnitrophota bacterium
CCTTGCAGGCATAATATTTACCGATGCGGCAATGCCCGCACTTGCCCAGTCCGCAGGACATATTTTTCTCCATAGAAAGATAAATATTCTCAGGCCTAAACCCTAAGTCTATCAACTTCAAGGTGGTAAATTTCATCATTATCGGCGGCCCGCAAACAACGCATACTGCCTCTGAATTACCAATAGGCAAATCCTTTAGTATTGTAGTTACCAATCCTACATTTCCCTTATAATCCCCTTCCGAGGCATCCACAGTAGTAACCAGGTCAATATGCTTTGACCATTCGCAAAGAAGATTGCGGTAGAGCATATCTTTAGGGGTACGCGCCCCGTATCTTAATAATACCTTCCTGTATTGATCCAGTTGCGCAAAGAGGCTGAGGATCAAGGAACGCAGGGGAGCCAACCCCACCCCTCCTCCGACAATAAGAATCTCTCTATTTTTAAACTCTTCCAGCGGATAGCCCTTGCCATAAGGGCCGCGCAGGCCGACTTTAACATTCTTATTCAAATTATGCAGTTTCGAGGTCAGCCGTCCGACGTTCATAATGCTTACTTCCAGCTTATCTTTTAAATTTGGGTCGGATGAAGGAGTAAAAGGAGCTTCGCCTGCGCCGTTGTAGCTCAATTCGATAAATTGCCCGGTACTGAAACTAAAATCTCCCTCAGGACGCAATAAGTAAGATTTTATTGTAGGCGTTTCTTCGATTATCTCTTCAATTATTGCCGATACAGGCTGATATATATTATTATGCATTCTTTGCTAGGTCTTTTAGCACTTCCCTGATATCTATTTTCCCCGGGCATGCCTCTATGCACCTGCCGCATCCCTCGCAAGCAGGAACTCCCAGGTTATCCACAAAAAAATCAAACTTTTTTGAAAAACGGTTTCTCAGCCGCTGCTCTCTTCTCTTTAAGGGATTAGCCCCTCCGGCAACGCGGGCAAAATTTGCATACTGGCAGGAATCCCAAACCCTCAGGCGGGCATATTTATCTTTCTCTTTGTTTTCGCTTAAAAGAAAACAGTGGCAGGTACAGCAAATAAAATTACAGGCGCCGCATTCAACGCAATCAAGGCAGAAGTTTCTCCAGGTAGCTGAATTATAACCGCGCCTTACAATCTTCTGAAGCAATTCCTTTACCGGTAAATTCTTGCTGCAAAGATTATCTCTTAATTCGCCGATTACATTTTCCCTTTTAGAATCTCTGGCACTAATTTGCGAATCCTTTGCTTTAATGAAATATTGCTGATATTTTCTAACCAGCTCGCTGCCCCGTTTTGACCCAGCCTCAACAAGGAACCCTTCGCTTAAGGGTGAAAGATTTAGATCAAAACCTTCCGCTGGATGCGGCAGGACATCAAGTGCAAGGCAAAAACAGACCTCTTTAAAAGCGGTACAATCCCCGGATATCAGAATGGTATTCTCCCTCCTTGATTTATATAGCGGGTCGGAAGCAATGCCTTCCTGAAATACAAAATCCTGAATTTTTAAAGAATGTAAATCGCAGTTTTTCAGCCCTGCGACTACCGTAGGCACAACATCAAAAACCGCAGCGGGCTGAGAATAGCCTCCGGAAATTTTTTCTTTGGGGTAAGACAGAAATGACTTTAGGGGCTGGACTGCACGGTAGGAATTAAAAGAGAAATCAACCGAATCTTTACATTCCTGATAAAGGTAATCTTCCTCTTTTGCTTCAGGAAGAAAAACGCGGAAATCTTTCTTTAGTTTGGATAGAAAATCGCTCCACTCTGCTGCTTGCGAAAAATAGACTTCTGACATTACGTAATGGGAATTAAAAGGCTGGAAAATTTTTAATCAATAATATAGCGCCTGCGCAATAAAATGTTTAAATAATATACTACGATCTTACGACTGTGTCAATATAATAATACTTCTATAATACGGGTAAATATTTCGTGATCTCGTACTGGGTAACCTGTGCCTTGTATTCATCCCATTCCATTTTCTTATTACGGATAAAGAAATCGAAAAGTGTATCCCCCAGCGCCTTTTTAACCAAATCAGACTTTTCCGTTAATTTAATTGATTCCAGTAAGTCTTCGGGCAAGGCTTTGATTCTGACCCTCTTCCTTTCCTCCTCGGTCATCTTGTAAATGTTGTCATTCGCCGGCTCAGATAAGGAATATTTCTTTTCTATGCCCTCAAGGCCTGCTGCCAGCATTACGGAAAACGCCAGGTATGGATTGCATGCCGGATCAGGCACGCGGTATTCGATACGCATTGATTTCTCCCTGCCGGGTTTATACATAGGTACACGGATAAGGGCAGAGCGGTTCATCTGCGCCCAACAGATATAGACCGGGGCTTCATAGCCGACAACCAGTCGTTTATATGAATTTACCCACTGATTTGTTATTGAAGTAAGCTCTCCGGCATGTTTGAGCAGGCCGGCTATAAAATGGCTGGCAATATCAGAAATGCAGTACTTTTTCTTTTTGTCGAAAAATGCGTTTTTCTTGCCCTTAAAAAGCGACTGGTGAGTATGCATTCCGGAGCCATTGATTCCGAATATCGGCTTGGGCATGAACGTAGCATGCAAACCGCGCTGCTGGGCAACCTCTTTTACCACTAAGCGGTAAGTCATAACGTTATCCGCCATGCTAAGAGCATCGCTGTAGCGTAAATCAATCTCATGCTGGCTTGAGGCAACCTCATGATGGCTATATTCGACAATAATACCTAAACTCTCAAGAATCTCTACTGTCTGCTGGCGCACATCCTGTGCGATATCTAAAGGAGTAAGGTCAAAATAACCTCCCCGATCCAGGATAACGGCGTTTTTAGGATTATTAAAATAGAAATATTCCAGCTCCGGCCCCACATAATAGGTAAAACCCAACCTTGCTGCCTTTGCCAGGTTCTTCTTAAGAATATAACGCGGGTCTCCTTCAAAGGGCTTACCGTCAGGGGTATATATATCGCAGAACATGCGTGCTACCGGCCGCTCCTTGGATTCCCATGAAAGAAAAGCAAAGGTGCTTAAGTCAGGACGGGCGATCATATCAGATTCTTCGATCCTGGCAAAGCCTTCGATAGAAGAACCGTCAAAACCCATGCCGTCATCTAAGGCGCGCTTTAATTCATTGACGGTAATCGTAAACCCTTTAAGGAATCCCAATACGTCAGTAAACCAGAGGCGGATAGACTTGATTTTATGTTTTTTTACCAGGTCTATTACGTCCTTCTTTGTTTTTGGTTTTGATTCAAGTTTCATCTTTTCATTCCTCCTCAAATGAGCAGACGACTTATAGAGCGAAGCGACGTAAGTCGTAGGCCAAAGGCCGTCTGCGAATTAACCCCGATAGCAAAACACTTCGCCCCGTGAAATGCGAAGCATTTCCGGGACTTAACCCCTGAAATCGCAAAGCGATTTCTAGGGGAAAATTTATAACTAAATTTTCTTGTTGCTATCGGGATAGTTCGGCCAAACGGCTTAGCATCACTATGCTTGCTAAGCCGTGGCCTTACTTAAAAATTTTTCTATCCTTACTAATGCTTCCTTAAGGTTTTCGTAACTTGAAGTATAAGATATGCGTACATGATCATTGAAGTCCCGGCCAAAAGCGATACCGGGGACAACCGCTACTTTCTGTTCTTTAAGTAGCCGTTTAGCGAAGTCCAGGCAGTTTAAGCCTGTTTTCCTGACGCTTGCGAAAATATAGAATGCCCCTTGTGGCTTCTTGCACTCAAGGCCTAATTTATTCAATGCATAAAACATCAACTCCCTGCGCCTGTTATACTCGCGCTTCATCCGCTCTACCTCTTTCCTGCCTGTCTGTATTGCTTCGGAAGCTGCCATCTGGCTGGTAATTGAAACACACATAATAGTATATTGGTGTATTTTAGTCATGGCTGATATTATATCTTTTGGCCCGCAAGCGTAACCCACGCGCCAACCGGTCATAGCATAGCCCTTGGAGAACCCGTTAAGATAAACCGTTGAGCCCTTTATGCCAGGGAGCGTTGCAAAAGGCGTATGTTCAAAATCATAACTTAAATCTCCGTAAATCTCATCGCTTATACACAAGAGCCTGTTCTTCTGTAAAACTTGCTTAAGCGCAGTCAATTCTTTTTTTGTATAAGAGATGCCCGAAGGGTTTACGGGATAATTTAATATAACTGCCTTGGCCTTTTTATCAATGGAGCCCTCAAGTAGTTTAGGTGTTAGCTTAAAACCCTCTTTCCTTGTGTCTATATATATAGGTAGGCCTCCTGCTAACTCGGTAACCGGGCCGTAAGAAACATAGTTGGGTGAAGGAATTAATATTTTATCTCCTGGATTTATGATTGAGCGTAAGGTTAAATCCAAGGCCTCGCTCACCCCAACCGTAATCAGGATTTCATTATCAGGGCA
>JAHJCI010000094.1 GCA_018813085.1 Candidatus Omnitrophota bacterium
ACTCCGGCTACCGGGCCGATCAAGAATACCGGTAATATCGTAAAGGAAAGGATTTTTGCCAACTGAACAGGTGAACCGGGAGCCTGCGCATACACCAGGCCAATCAAGGCCATTTGAGCAAGCCGTTCGCCAAATTGGGAAATAATCTGGCCTGACCAGAGAAAAAAGAAATTCCTGTTTTTTAAAACTCCGATAAATTTAGCCATGAGATAGCCTGCTTAACCTGAACAAATACAGATAGTTTGCTCTCGCCCGTAAAGACGAAAAAACTCAAGCATCTAAAATTGCTTTAATTATAATATCAGATTTAACTATTAGTTCAAGAAAAAAACAATAATACCATCCTTTTCATGGCAAGAAATCGGTATTTCTTCTGATTTTTTTGGGGGGGATAATTATGAAATGCGGTGGTATAACCTGCCGATGGCCATGCTGCGCCTTGAGCGTTTTGCTTTCTAGAGCTGTTTATCAATAGCGAGGATGGTTTTAGTGTTTATGACGCCCTCTGCCTTAACTTATATGCCGTATCTATTTGGTAAAATAGCCAAGAGTGGGAGTTGAACCCACAACCGGCGATTTATCCTTCGACTTCGCTCAGGATTCCTCGGGAATTTTTTATGGAGCCGATGAGTGGAATTGAACCACCAACCTAAGCTTTACGAAAGCCTTGCTCTACCATTGAGCTACATCGGCATTCGAAAAATCCCGAGCGCAGCCGAGGGGCGAAACCGTTGCTCTGCCATTGAGCTATCTCGGCAATAATAGATAAATACCTCTTGGTTCATCCGGCATAAAAAAGTGCGGGGCAATCCAACAGCTTAAGTTCTACGGGCAAATTCCCATAATAAAAACGTGCCTTAAGCGCTCTTTGGCAATATCATATCAGCTTTGATGCCTATTTCAAGAGAAAACGAAGGCGCGCCTTACTTAAAGATATCGACTCCCAGCTTCTCTAATATCTTCGTAAGCTTAGATAGCGGCAGGCCAACCACATTATAGAAACAGCCTTCGATGCGTTCAATAAATATCCCTCCCGGACCCTGAATATCAAAACTGCCGGCTTTATCAAGCACTGAGACCCTCTTAAGATAACTCCTGATTTGCTGCTCAGTCAAGCGACGCATATAAACCTTTGTCTTCCCGCAAGCGGTAAATACTTTCCCGGCGGCTACGTCAATTACCGCCAACCCCGTATAAACCCACTGCGGTTTTTTTGAAAGTATCCTCAGCGTATTGAAAGCATCCCGCTTATTTTTTGGCTTACCGATAATCTCCCCGGATGCAGTCACCAGCGTATCAGCCGCTATCACAACTGCAGCAGCAAAATGCCCGGCGACGCTCTTTGCCTTTATTAAGGCATTGGCTATAACTAAATCCCTGCAGCTACTTTTTAGTAAACGCTTCTCTCTGATATCAGGAACCGCTATTTCTACCTTAAGCCCTATTTGAGCCAGGAGTTTTTTCCTTGCCCGTGATTTAGAAGCTAAAATTATTCTACGCATAATGCTGCTTTCTCGCCAGCAAGATAGCCGGTTGAAAAGGCCTGCTGTAAATTATATCCGCCGCTGGCAGCTGCGCCCTCGATAATCTCGCCTGCGAAATATAAACCGCGGATAATTTTTGATTCCATTGTCCTGGGATTAATCTCTTTTGCAAAAATCCCTCCAGCAGTTACCATCGCTTCTTCGATAGGTAATGCCCGGGTAATAGTCAGGGCAAGTGCCTTTAATAAATTCTTAATAGACTGCCTCTGTTCTCGCGTAACCTGGCTTGCCGTTATTTCAGGGCTTATCCCCGATAACTCTATTAACACGGCGCTTAACCTGCGCGGCAAGTAGCCTACCATGATTTTCTTTAATTTCGTATTTCCCTTAGCACTGAAATCGCGTAATAACCTGTTTTCAAGTTGTTTATCCGTCAATCCTGGTTTCAGGTCGATAAAAAGGCTTAACTCTTTATGCTCTTTAAGAATCCCAACGATGGTCTGACTTAAATCCAAGACTAGAGGCCCGGATATTCCAAAATGCGTAAACATAACTTCTCCAACAGGAGACTTTATTTTCTTTTTTCCGTATCCAAAGGCAATGCTTACATTTTTTAAGGAAACTCCCTGCAGCTCTTTTATCCATTCCTCCCCTGCCTTTAAAGGAACCAGGGCGGGGGAAAGAGCAATCACGCTATGCCCCAGCTTCCTGGCAATCAGCAGGCCGTCTCCGCTAGAGCCGGTTTTTTTATAAGAGACTCCTCCTGTAGCCAGTATCAGCTTTTTTGAGAGAATACTTGCTTTATCATCTAATTCCAAACGGAAAAAATCGCTCTCCCTTTTTACGCTCAATAACCTTTTATTGAATAATAATTCTACCTTATTATCATCAAGGCACTTCCTTAAAACATCAATAACAGAGCAAGAGCTATCCGTAACTGGAAAAACGCGCCCCTGCCTTTCTATCTTCAGCCGCAGCCCGTTGGATTCCAGGAATTGCATTAAGTCGCAATTGGAGAAGGCAAAAAAGGCAGACCTTAGGAAATTCCCCTGCTTACCGAACTTCTCAACAAAGGCCTCAAGCGAGGCGGTATTGGTAAGATTACACCTGCCTTTTCCAGTAAGCAACATCTTGCGGCCGATGGAATTGTTTCTCTCTATTAAAATTACCTTTTTATTAAAGGCTCCTGCGCGGATGGCGGCTAGAGAGCCGGCCGGGCCTGCGCCGAGTACGGCAATATCATAAACCTGACTGGATTTCACCGGAATATTCCTGACTAAGGGTTCTAAACTAAAAAATTATTTCTGCTCGGTTAATATTATATGGTCCGCCTCTATTTCCATTAATGCCTTAAAGAACTGCTTGATTTCTTCCTCAACTGCCGCGCTCATTGCTTGCCCGTAGAATTTTACCGCCCTTCTTTCCCTTCTATTACTCTCTTCAATGTTTGCTTGATCCGAATCAAGGGCTTTATCCAGGCCTGCTGTGGAATCCGCTTTCTCGATTTTAAGGTGCTTGCATATGGTTGAGGCGTGTTCGCGCTCAACCTTGGATAACCCCTTAAACATGCTAGAGACATAAAGATCGCTGCTTTTTTCAGAAACAGCCCTGTAGAAATTGGTATTATCGATTTCTAAATCAAGCGCCTTCCTTAGATTTTCCTTGCTCGCTTCGGAAAGCGTCTTACTATATAGCAGTTTCCAGTCTCCTGCAAGAACAAAGTAATTCTGGTGAGCCCCGCAAAACGGGCAACTGGCAGGCATATCTTTGCCTATATAAACCTCTGCACAGACCCGGCAACGATATACCTGCATATGCGCCTCCTTTTATAAATTTAGGTCTCCTAAAAAAAGAAAAATGCCGAGGGCGAGAATCGAACTCGCCACGCCGGCCTTTTCAGGGCCGCGCTCTACCACTGAGCTACCTCGGCTATAAAAACTTAATATTAATTGTTGCTATAATATAAACCACAAAGGGCAACCTGTCAACCAAGAACTGGATTATGAGGCCTGTTCTAAAATCTTCATAAAGATATCCTGCGCAAGGGCAATCTTAGGCAATCCCAGCCTGCGCGCTGAAACCTTCAGGCGGTTGGCGGTTTTGGTTATGCGGCTTAGCTTAATATTTACGTGGCTGGAATCAACTATTAATTCTAAATACCCCTGAGCTTCATCCTCGACCTCGATCGTGCCTCTTATTTTGGCCACAGTCTTTGCCGCAGTCCAAAGTGCATCGTAATCCTTATCCGTCTCCCCTTCTATAGTATCCTTGCTAACCGCATATCCCCCAAGTGCCGCAGCACTGCCGACAATTAAAGGCACGAATGGCAAACAACCGGAAGAAACAAAACTAAGCACAAATACTAATACAATTACGAGATTCTTTGATTTCATCGCTTTAGCTCCTTTTAATTAATAAACCTTAGGTTTAAGAAGAGAGTGTCCTTTCCCCTGGCTCAATTTTCCAGGGATACATGGCAATAATAACGGCAAAGAACAAGGTATATATAAGCCAATCCCGGCCAATCAGGACTATTGCAAGCCAGGGATAATCCCCATAAGGCGCTGAGAGCTCTTTTACCAGCGAAGAAATAAGAAGGACTATTAATACCAGCGGAGTAATAATCTTAATAGAAGCGTCCCACCACCACTTTTTTAAATTCCATGCGCTGTAATGATTAATATGCTGCCTTAATACCTTTGTTTTATAAATATATCCCAGGATTATACACTCAAAGATCGCTGCCAGCACAAGCCCGTACTGAGTAAGAAAATGGTCCACTATATCCAGCCAGTAAAGGCCTGCCTGCGTGGCAAAAACCAGTCCTCCCAGGAAACCAAGAATCGATAAAACAGAGATTACGCTTTTTCTCGAGTAATGAAATTTATCGATGATTGCGGCTGTAAATGCCTCCAGGATAGAAATCGCCGAAGAAATCCCGGCAATAACAAGAGTGCCAAAGAATAATAAACCAAAGAGCTGGGGAAAATACGGCAGCATGCTTATTGCTTTAGGATAAGCTACAAAAGCCAGGCCTATGGATTGACTTACCACTTCGCTAAATCCCTGGGAATTCGCATGAGCCATATATCCTAAAACAGAAAATACCCCCAAGCCGGCAAAGATAGAAAATACGCAATTGGTGATACTTATGATAAAGGAATCTTTTACGATCTGGCTTTTTCTGGGAAGGTAAGATGCGTAGGCAATCATTATCCCAAAACCCAGGCTGAGGGTAAAAAATATCTGGCCAAAAGCATCCCTCCATACTTCGATATCCCGAAGGCGGCTGAAATCGGGTTTCAGATAAACGAATAATCCTTCGCGGGCTCCGGGAAGGCCAAGGCTCCAGAAAACTATTATCGCGGTTATAAAGAATAAAAGAGGCATGAATATCTTGTTTGCCCTCTCAAGGCCTTTCTGAACTCCGCTAAAAACAATCCACCAGTTCAGGAACCAGACCAGAAGCAGGGAAAATATTATCGGGGTCCTTAAATCTCCCAGGCTAAAAGGGCCGTTGCTTACCATGAGGAATTCCTTGAAAAAGAACATATTGGGGTCATGGCCCCACCCAAGGCGGAAGGAAAGAAAAAAGAAACTTACGCACCAGGCAATTATTACAGAATAGTAAAGAACAATTCCGAACATCACAAAGATAACCTGCCACCAACCAAGCCATTCCCATTTCTTAGATATGCTGGCAAAGCTCGCCGGGGCCGAACCTCTCATTTTATGGCCTAAGCCTATCTCAAGAATCATCAAGGGAATTCCTATGATAAAGAGAGCAATAAAATAGGGAATAAGAAATGCCCCTCCCCCGTTTTTATAGCAGAGGTAGGGAAAACGCCAAATATTGCCTAGCCCGATAGCAGAGCCGATAGCGGCAAACAAAAAACCGATATGAGTCTTCCAAAGAGGGCGATGATGAATAAAGTTATCTTTTTCCATATTTTATTGAAGCCTTTAAAGAAACGCGCGAAATCTATATAAGAGAACTCTGATTAAGAGATTTCTGCATTTTTATATACTTATTCAGAAATCTCTTAATAATTTTTTAAATTATACCTTAAAATCTATATTTTGTAAACCCCGCTAGAGATCCTACTTACTCTTTTAAATTCTGGATATCTATAGCGGGGTAAACAGAAAAATGGCTATTGCTTTAATTTCTCAACGGATTCTTTAATTTTTTGCATTAAAGTTTGGATATTTTCCAGATTAACAATCATATTCTGCTGTTCGCTCAGATTATATACCGGGCCAAAAGTAATATTGATAGCGCAGGGATTTAGCGCTTCCTGAGTAATGGCCGCAGGTAAGATATTGCATCCTGACCTTAAACAAAAAAGGGCAATCCCGCGGTTGATATCGCCAGGATAAAAAACCAGCAATCCGCCCTTTTTAAGAGCCCTAAAGGCAGAACGAAATCCGGTCGTATCAGGAAGCTGCGGCTCAAGTAAAAAACAGCCGTAAAAAATTTTAAGCAGCAACATTGGCAGAGTAGCTTTTAAAACCGAGGGAGAAATTGCCCAATAAATTTTACGCGCTACTGCTGCCTCCAGGGCCAAGGCGGTTATTGGATTCGGCTGATTGCCTAAAATCACTATTGCCGCAGCCTGCGAGATATTCTCCCTGCCGCTAACCTGTATTTTAAGTTTATAGAAAAACTTTATCGCAGGAATAATAACCAGTATTTTTAGTAATTTCCAAATCAAAACTAAGACCTCCTGCTTTCTGCCTTCTATATAGGGAACTGATTAATAAATCAAATTGTCCAGGAAAAAATCAGTAATATTCGGATATTCCCTTTTCTTCCTGCTTAAAATAATTTACCGTTTTCTCCAGGGCCTGTTTATTCTTTTTCTCTACCGAAAGGAAGATTACTCTGGTATCATAGACTAAATCAGCTACGACTTCTTTTGATTCTAAAACGCTGCCGATGAGCGTTATGGATTTGGATTCAAAGGGGAGACCGATTTCCAAAGCTAATTCCGCTCCCGCGGACAATTTTCGCTTGGTAACAAATATCATGCCTCCTATGCTGATATCTTTAGTCTGGGTTATATCTGTTTTTTCTGCATCCTCCAGGAGCCGGTAAGTGACTAAAAACCTTCCCTTTGCGCGCTGGTCTTTTCTTTTCTCTGAACCTGAATATGCCATCTTATCCCTCCTATATGCCCTTACTTGAGAAAGCGGTTAAAATATGCCGGCAGCTCTGTTTCCAGATGAATCTCCTTCCCGGTCACGGGATGTAAAAATCGCAATCCCTGTGCATGCAGGCATAGCTTCTTTGACTTAATTTTAAAATCCCTTCGAAAAGCAAACCTGCTCTCTCCGATAACCGGGTGGCCGATTTGTTTGAAGTGAAGGCGAATCTGGTTTTTGCGACCCGTTAATGGGCTAACCCGCAGAACGCTGAAATCTTTAAATCTGCAGATTGCTTTATAGCGCGTAAGAGCGGACTTCCCGCTTAAGGGAGTGTTAATTTCTCCCTGCGCCTTAGCAAGCAACCCATCAACAACTGCTATATAAACTTTATTTACTGCTTTCTTTTTAAATTCCTGCATCATCTTTTGCTGGATAGACTTGCCCTTGGCAAGAATTATTAAGCCTGAGGTATGGCGGTCGAGCCTGTGACAGGCATGAAGGCTGAAAGCTGCGCCTTTTTTCTTAAGATCTTCGTTTAATATCTTAATCAACGTACGGTTTTTTTCTTTTGGGGAGGGGATAGTCAATAATCCCGGGGGTTTATTTACAACTAAAAGCCAGTTATCTTCGTAAATTACGGGAATAGCCATCGCTTTATGTGTAATCTTAGATAATTTTAAGCATTCTCTCGATAGCTTTCTTTGCTTTGCGGCGGATTGATTCCTTAACCCTCACTTCAAACCTTAATTCCTCAAGCGCAGTGAGTATGTTTGATAACCTCGCCCGCTTCATATCAGAACATAACGCCTTCTGCGTAGCCGGATAGAATTCTTTCCCGGGGTTATTCTTCTTCAAGACATAAATTAACCCGGCTTCTGTGCCGATAATGAACTCTTTGGCTTTATTTGTTTTGGCAAATTTACACATCTGGCTCGTGGATAATGCGGCAGCGGATAAACTAATTACCTCAGGTAGGCATTCCGGATGGACAATTACAGAGGCGCGGGGGTGAAATTTCTTTACCCTCTTAATATCTGCAGGTAGAATCCTGGCGTGAATAGGGCAAAACCCGTCCCAGGCAATCAGCTTCCTCCCGGTCCTGCGAGAAACAAAATCAGCGAGATTTTTATCAGGAACAAAAATAATCTCCCTGCTTCCTGCTTTGGGAAAATCATTGGATATAGCCTTGACTACGCTAACTGCATTAGCTGAAGTACAGCATATATCCAACTCTGCCTTTACGGCTGCCGAGGTATTAACATAACCGACTACAATTGCCCGGGGATGCTTATGCTTCAATGCCCTCAAATCACGGACAGAAATCATATCCGCCATCGGACAGCCGGAATTCAGATCCGGCATAAGTATTTTTTTATCAGGGCAGAGGATAGATGCCGTCTCAGCCATAAAATGCACCCCGCAGAAAACAACTACCCGTGCTTTCGTTCCGGCTGCGATACGGCTTAACTCCAGGGAATCGCCGCAATAATCGGCAATATCCTGTACCTCCGGCAACTGATAATTATGGGCTACGATTATCGCCCGGTGTTTCTTCTTTAATTTACTGATTTCTCTAATAATCCTGTTCTCAAATTTACTCATTTAATCAGCACCTGATAGAATTCATCATTCCACAGATTAACACAGATAGAAATCGCAAGATAATCACAGATATGCTCAATAATATCTGCGCTCATCTGTAAAAAAATCTGTGCCCATCTGTGTATTGGAATACTCTTAAATATAACTAATTATACCCCCACCGATTACCATATTGCGCTTATAAAATACAGCAGACTGCCCCGGGGTGATTGCAAACTGAGGCCTCTTAAATTTAACCCGCAGGCATCCTTTTTCCGGAACCACTTCAGCCTGAGCCTCTTTATGATTATATCTTATCTTCGTCCTGTAAACAACCTTCTTCTTCGGGGCCCGGATTAGAAAATTTGCCCGGATAACCTTAAACTCCCTGCCGCAGGCGTCATTTCTTGAGGCTAAAGTAATTTGATTCCTGACGACATCTATCTTTGATATATAAGCCCTTTCTCCCAGCGCCACATTTAAACCATCGCGCTGGCCAACCGTATAAAAAGCAACGCCTTTATGCTGGCCCAAAATTTTACCCGAAGTGCTTAGAATTAATCCCGGCTTTATTCTGCCGGCGAGCCTTTTCTTTAAGAAAACACGGTAATCTCTGCCTGCAAGAAAACAGATTTCCTGGCTTTCATTACCATATTCTACAGGCAACTTCATCTCTTTGGCGATTTCAATAACTGCCTGCTTGGTAAAATTTTCCAAGGGAAAAAGCGTATTCTTTAATTGAGACTGGCTAAGGCGGTAGAGAAAATATGATTGGTCCTTATTCTTATCCCTGCCCTTTCTGATTAAAAATCCCTCTTTGGTTTTTATCCTGCCTACATAATGCCCGGTAGCCAGAAAATCATAATTCCATGCAAGAACCTGCTTCAAGAGAACGCCGAATTTTATATACTGATTGCAGCGCACGCAGGGATTAGGCGTCCTGCCGGCAAGATACTCTTTCAGAAAGTTATTTATTACCTTCTCCTCTAGGATTTTGTTAAAATCTACTACGCGATGCCTTATCCCCAGGTAATCGCTGACTCTCCTGGCACTACTCACCGCCTGAGAACCGCAAAGGCCGAAAGACATAGTAATCCCGGTTACGTCAAATCCCTTTTCTATAAGTATTGCCGCGGCAGTCGAAGAATCAACGCCGCCGCTCATAGCAACCGCCACTCTTTTATTTGCCATTTTAGAAATCCTGCTTTTTCTTATTGGGGTTTTGCTCTTTCTAACGCTGCTTAACATTCTAACCTGACTCCGGCCTCAACCCATCTTCCCGGCTGAGGAATTCCTTCTATTGCCTGATATTCGACATTAAGAAGATTTGTTATCCTTAAGAAAATCTGAGAGTATTTATTTAAGTTATAACTAAGGCGGGTATTTAACAGCAGCCATCCATCGCGATTCGGTTTTTTCTTATAATTCAATCCAATAGTCTGGACTCCAAAGGGCAGATTAAGACTAAATATACAATTAACAATGTGCCGGATATAATTTTGCCCGTATTTATAAAGATAGCCTTGACCGTTGATGCGCTTATTGATATATGTATAATTGGAATCTAAAGTAAAATCTTCAGTTAGTTCTAACCTTAAATAACCCTCTATCCCAAATACTTCACTATCGGTTATATTTTCTGCTTTCCATTTGGGCTGGACCGGAGTAGATTTTATCCAATCAATAAAATCTTCCTCCTGCCTTAAGAAAAATGTTGTCCCTGCTGAGGAATTCTCTTTTTTATAATCCAGGCCGGCTTCATAATTTAATGACTCCTCACAAGACAACCCGGAATCTCCGGTTGTAGTAGGGTCGTCATAATAAA
>JAHJCI010000095.1 GCA_018813085.1 Candidatus Omnitrophota bacterium
CCCCTAGAAATCGCTTTGCGATTTCAGGGACTAAGTCCCGGAAATGCTTCCCTTAGAAATGCATAGCATTTCAAGGACTAAGTACCCGAAATTTCTTTGAAATTCCTGGGTGCACATTTCACGGGGGAAGTGTTTTGCTATCGGGATATTTCGTACAAATAACTTACACCGCTATTGCTCCACAAGTTAATCTTCACTTATGTTTAACACAATTGCCGAGATATTAGAAGACATAAAAGCCGGGAGAATGGTTATCGTGGTAGATGATGAAGACCGCGAGAACGAGGGTGATTTGATTATCTCCGCCCAATTTGTGCGCCCGCAGGATATAAATTTTATGCTTAAATACGGCCGGGGCCTTATCTGCGTGCCAATGGAAGAAGTCCGGCTGGAAGAGTTAAAACTGCACCCAATGCCTAACTTGCGTTCTTCAGTACAGAAAAATGATCCATTTTCTACTGCCTGGATGATTTCTACTGATGCAGCCAATGGCATAACAACCGGAATATCAGCATATGACCGGGCAAAAACCATAGAGGTTTTAATAAACCCAAATACGCAGCCCCAGGATTTGGTCTGTCCCGGACACATATTTCCTCTAAAGGCGCTAAGGGGAGGGGTGCTGGTCAGGGCCGGCCATACTGAGGCCTCTGTTGACATGGTGCGCTTGTCCGGACTTTATCCTGCCGGAGTAATCTGCGAAATTATTAATGATGACGGTACTATGGCAAGGTTAGGAGAATTGATTAGATTCTCGCGTATTCATAAACTCAAGCTTTGCTCAATTGCTGATTTAATCCAGTATCGCCGCCGCAACGAAGCTTTGGTTGAAAGGGTTGCCGTAACACAGCTACCTACGGAATTCGGCACATTCGAACTTATCTTATATAGGGATATCATTAATGAACAGGAACACGTAGCGTTAACAATGGGTAACTTAGACGGGAATCCGACACTGGTCAGGGTACATTCTCAATGTTTGACCGGAGATGTATTTAATTCGCTGCGCTGTGATTGCGGGCGCCAACTACGCAAGAGCATTGAAGTTATCGCAAGAAATAAAAAGGGAGTCATTCTGTATATGAATCAGGAAGGCCGGGGGATCGGATTACTTAATAAAATCCGTGCCTATAATTTACAGGATAAAGGCATGGATACGGTTCAGGCAAATGAGGCCCTTGGCTTTGAGGCAGACCTGCGCGACTATGGAATCGGGGCGCAGATCCTGGTAGACCTGGGGTTGGAAAGTATTCGTCTCCTGACTAATAATCCGCGAAAAATCGCAGGGTTGGACGGTTACGGCCTGAAGGTTGTAGAGCGCCTGTCTTTAGAGGTTGAGCCGAATCCCTCCAATCTGAATTATTTAAAGACCAAAAAAGAAAAACTGGGGCACCATCTTACGATATAGTGAAGCCGCGACTTAACGAATGATAATGAAGCTAAGTCGCTTGGCTGAACTATCCCGATAGCAAAACACTTCGCCCCGTGAAATGCGCACCCAGGAATTTCAAAGAAATTTCGGGTACTTAGTCCTTGAAATGCTATGCATTTCTAAGGGAAGCATTTCCGGGACTTAGTCCCTGAAATCGCAAAGCGATTTCTAGGGGAAAATTTATAGCTAAATTTTCTTGTTGCTGTCGGGGTTAATTCGTCCCGACGTATCGTCGGGACTCATTAAAGGAGGAGCAGTATGGTTAAGGTAATCGAAGGAAACATGATTGCAAAGGGTAAGCGTTTTGGGATTATCGCTTCGCGCTTCAATGATTTTATTACCAGGGATTTAATAAGCGGATGCCTTGATACGCTTTTAAGGCACGGAGCTGAGGAATCCGATATCAGCCTTACCTGGGTTCCCGGAGCTTTTGAGATTCCGCTCCTGGCTTTGAAATTGGCAAAATCAAAATCCGTGGATGCGATAATCTGTTTAGGAACTGTTATACGCGGCTCAACTCCGCATTTCGAATATATCGCTTCGGAAGCAGCCAAGGGTATCGCTAAAGTTTCCCTGGATAGCGGATTGCCGGTTATCTTTGGAGTGATAACCGCCGATACCACCGAACAGGCAATAGAGCGCGCAGGCATAAAAGAAGGCAATAAGGGGCGCGATGCAGCACTGAATGCAATTGAAATGACTAACCTTTTAACGAGCGCATAACTTAGCATCGCTTATCGCCTGCCTGCCGGCCGGCAGGCTCACTAAGCTACAACCTCATTTTAAATAATGCGAAAACGCACAAAGGCAAGGCAGTTATCTTTGCAGGTGCTTTATCAAATGGATTTAACCTCAGATTTTTCCGATAAGGTCCTGAATGATTTCTGGGTTAACCGCAAGGAAGAGGTAGAACCGGAGATTAAGCAGTTTACATCAGAGCTGGTTGAGGGCATCAGGCAGGAGCGCGAGTCTATCGACAGTAAGATTGCTAAATACGCCAAAAACTGGGAACTAAAGCGTATGGCTATAGTTGACCGCAATATTCTACGGCAGGCCTGTTACGAACTTTTATACCGGCCTGATATCCCGTACAAGGTTGCGATTAACGAAGCTATTGATTTGGCTAAACGCTTTTCCGGAGAAGAAGCGGGAAAATTTGTTAACGGTATCCTGGATAAGATAAGACTGAAGGCTTTAGAGAAGAAATAGATAAATAGAACAGGATGATTATATGGCAGCGAAAAAGAAAGACCACCTCTATTATATGGATTTGGCAATGCACCAGGCCTTGCGTGCCGAAGGCAAGACTTATCCTAATCCCTTAGTAGGCGCGGTTGTAGTAAAGCGTAATCAAATTATTGCGCGCGGCTATCATAAGAAAGCAGGCTTGCCTCATGCCGAGATAGTTGCATTGAGCCTGGCAGGCAAACGCGCTGCCGGAGCCAGCTTGTATGTTACTCTGGAGCCTTGTTCGCATTTTGGGCGTACTCCGCCATGTACCGATACAATTATCAAGAGCCGGGTTAAAGAAGTGATCATTGGTATGCTTGACCCGAATCCCGTTAATAACGGCAAAGGCATTGAGATTCTGCGCAGGCAGGGAATAGAAGTAAAAGTCGGATTCTTAGAGGATAAATTAAAGAAGATAAACGAAGCTTTTATAAAATGCGTAAGCCAAAAATTGCCTTTTGTTACCGTAAAAGTCGGGCAATCTCTTGACGGAAAGATTGCCACTTACCGTAATAGCTCTCAGTGGATTACTTCTGAACTGGCAAGGGAATATGTACACCGCATACGTGATAAGTTTGATGCCATAATGGTCGGCGTAAATACAATACTCAGGGATAATCCCAATTTACAGCCTGTTTCTTCATCAAAGCGCCTTACTAAAATTATAGTTGATAGCAATTTGAGCATTTCTCATCAGGCAAGCGTATTACAGAATCCGCCGGTCATTATCGCTACCCTCAAAACCGCTCCGGATCAGGAAACTCCGAACAGAGACATACTTGCTAACAGGGCGCAGATAATCGAGGTTAGGGAGAAAGATGGCCAGGTTAACCTGCGTGATATGATGAAGAAGTTAGCCGGCTTGAAGATAACCAGTATCCTGGTCGAAGGGGGAGGTACTTTAATAGGCTCCCTGTTTGACGAAGGCTTAGTTGATAAGGTCCTTTTTTTTATCAGCCCTAAGATAATCGGGGGCAAAGACGCAACCAGTTCCGTAATGGGCAGGGGAGTTTCTCATCCGGATAAGGCGTTTAAGTTAAAGGATGTTCGTCTAAAGCGTATCGGTGAGGATTTTTTAGTTGAGGGGAGGCTGCACTAAGTATATGTTTTCAGGAATAGTCGAAGAATTAGGAGAGGTCAGGAGTTTTAAACATAGAGGCAGGAATAGACTGTTACAACTGAGTGCCGGAAGTATTTCTCAGGATGTTTTGATAGGCGATAGTATTGCCGTTAACGGAACCTGCCTTAGCGTATGCGCAAAATCAGAGGAGCTTCTTTCTTTTGAGGTCATGCCCCAGACTTCGAGCCTTACTAATTTAGGAAATCTACGGATTAAGGATAAGGTGAACCTTGAGCGTTCATTAAAGCTGGGAGACAGAATAAGCGGGCACTTTGTTTATGGCCACATTGATTGTGTAGGAGTCATCCGCCGCAAGATGTTCATTCGGGATAACCTTTGTTTTGATATTTGCGTTCCCGCCAAATTTATCCCGCAGATTTCCTTGCGCGGCTCAATTGCGGTAGATGGTACGAGCCTTACCGTGCAGGATAAGAAAAGTAATTATTTCTCCGTTTATATTATCCCTCACACCTCAAAGAATACTACCTTGGGTTTTAAAGGCCCTTCCGCTGGAGTTAATATCGAGTTCGATAAATTAGCGCTACCTGCCTGAGCTAAAGCTTCGACAGGCCTACCTGTCGCTTGCCTGACGGCAGCCAGGGTAGACA
>JAHJCI010000096.1 GCA_018813085.1 Candidatus Omnitrophota bacterium
CGTTTAAAGGAGAACTTATTATTGAGCAGCCCCAAGTAATATTTTTAATAGCTATACCACTTTTTATCCAGACCTGTTTCATTTTCGCTTTAACATACGCAATCGCTAAATGGTTAAAGCTACCCTATAGAGATGCCGCACCGTCTGCACTAATTGGAGCGAGCAATCACTTTGAAGTCGCAATTGCGACATCTGCCATGCTTTTTGGCTTGTCTTCGGGCGCATCATTGGCAACGGTAGTGGGAGTTTTGATTGAAGTCCCGGTTATGTTAATGCTGGTGAGAGTGTGTTTAAGAACTCAACATTTATTTCGCTAAAGCTTCCTGCTTATCTTATCATAAGCAAGTTGCCTTGTGGAATTCATAGAATTCCCAGGACTAAGTCCCTGAAATTGTACGCTACGCAGCGCAGACAATTTCTAGAGGCGAAACTCCCCCGAGAGAACAAGAAGAGTCCGGGCTAGTCCTACTGAAGGGCAATCTTAAATTTCTTGTTATTTTAAAATTGTAGTGGTATAAATAGGGTGCAGAGAAAGGTCAGTTTAAATAGGGAGGTATTTATGTCTTTAACATTTATCATAATAACCGTAATAATAATTATAGGGTTTATTATATGGTATAATCGGAAAATAGCAGAGAGAAACCACATAAACCACATAACAGAAGAAAGGCAGCAGGCAGAAAATCTCAGGTTAGAAGAAAGAAAAAGGCTTAGAACAGAAGAAAGAATAACTCAGAATCGAGAAGAAAGAAGATTGCGGGTAGAACAGGAAGCGAATGCAGGTCAGGTTAGAGAAGAGAGAGATTCCAGAGAAAAGGAACTAAGACAAAAGATAGAGAACAGGAAAAAACATGAGATAGAAGAAGAACAGCGTAAAGCAGAAGATGAAAAGATTACGTAGAACAGAAGAAAAATAAAGAGAAGATATTAGTTAAATTATCAATAGAGGAGCAGTTTAAGTAATAGTAACCAGTTTTTGATATAGCTTCTTCGCTTCTTCCGAGCATAAGCAGTTGCCCTGTGGAATTCTACGAATTCCACAGGACGAAACTCGGGCATTTGGGGAGTGAAATATTCGTTGACAAAGAGAAAAACTGTGTTAGAATCTCAATGTAGTAAATAGGGGAGAAAAAATCTTAAAGCCGCAAGGTGAAAGAGTATTCGCCTGGCGGTTTTTTTGTTTCTGCTGTTATTTACTATAATTTAGAAAGAAGGAGGTGTAGTAAGTAATGGCAAAAGGAACAGTTAAGTGGTTCAGTAGTCAAAAAGGTTATGGATTTATTACTCCTGAGTCGGGTGATGACGTATTCGTGCACCACAGCGCAATTCAGGGTGATGGTTATAAGTCTTTAGATGAAGGGCAGGCAGTTGAGTTTGAAGTTCAACAGGGCCCTAAAGGAGAGCAAGCTACGCAAGTAGTAAAGTTATAACCGAACAACAAACAGGCCCAGCATTACAGCTGGGTCTTATTTTCAAAAGGAGATTTAAAATGCACACAGGAAAGATAAAAAAGTTAGTTAGTGATAGAGGCTTTGGTTTTATCAGTGACACTGATGGTAGAGAGCTATTTTTCCACCAGAGTGGCCTGGTAGAAGCTAAATTTGATTCTTTGAATGAAGGACAAGATGTTGAGTTTGAAGTTGAAACATCTCCTAAAGGCCCACGCGCTATCAAGATACAACTTAATAAACAACAGTAAGAATATTTTAAAGCCAGTTACGTCCCGCTAAAAAACAGCGGGATTTCGCACAGCAAGTGCGTACTTTGCCATCCGACAGTCAAAGGAGCTCTAAATAATAGATTAAGCTGTTCAAAAACTGGTCTAATCAAAAGAGTTTGAGTTTCTAACCCTCTGTGGTAAAATATACCGCAGAGGGTTTTTGTTTGAAATGAAAGTATAAAAAAGGATTTATAAAAAGAGGAGGAGATATGAAAAAGAAGTTGATAGTTGTTTTGATTCTGGCTATATTTCTTGCTTTGTCTTGCGGGGTATCTTTTGCCGACCGGGACAGCTGCAGCGGTGGTTGCGGGCAGCCAAGAAGCCAGTATGAAAAAATGCAAAATAATGTAGAAGAGAAAGCCTATCTGTTGTTTAAGAATAAGGAGAGACTGGGGCTTTCGGATAAGCAGCTAGAGGGAATAAAAGATTTGAAACTGAAGGTTAAAAAAGATTTAATTAAAATGGAAGCCGAAATAGAAATTTTAGAACTTGATATAGAAGCGGCAACCTATAGCGATGTTACTGAGCTAGAGGCGATAAATGCGCATATTGAAGAAAAATATGAACTTAAGAAGGTAAAGGCAAAGTATTTAATCGCTGCTTACGCTGAGCTTAAAGGTATTTTGACAGAAGAGCAAAAAGCTAAGTTAAAAGACATTTATAAAAGCGATAAATAAATTCTTCTAAGAAGTCAGGCAATCTTTTCTTGCCCTTTTTTCTAGCGCAAGAAGGATGATTTGGAATTTCTAAAAAAGCCCTGTTCGTTGCATATAGCAGGGCTTTTTATTTTTTATCCTCCAGGATAAGAATAAAAAATCGGATGTAAAATAAAATCTACTTTATATTTTTATATTGTGATAGTATAATTGTAGATGAAATTGGTAAGCAATGAATCCGAAGAATTAACTGCCTTACAGGTTTCGATTTATATCACGACGCTGGTAATGAATTATATGTATACGGGAAGATTCCGCGGAAGAAAATGCATAAAAAAATGAAGGTTGTTTTATTGTTTGACAGCCCTTATTCCCGCCCCAGGGGGTATGATTATCATGAAGAATTCCAGGATATAGACTGGGATACGGAATATGATGTATTCTCTGCGTTAGAAGAGTTAGGGCATGAGGCTAGTTTGTTCGGGCTTTATAACGATGTGGGTATGTTACTGGAAGAGATAAGGGAATTTAAACCCGATATTATATTCAACCTTACAGAGGTTTTTAACCAGAAGACGCACCTGGATAAAAACGTAGCTTCTTTGCTTGAGATGTTTGAGATTCCTTATACAGGCGCTTCTCCGGCAAGCCTTTTTATCTGCAACGACAAGGCCCTGACAAAAAAAATACTCGGCTATCATAAAGTAAAGGTACCCAGGTTTTATACATTTTACAGGAGCCGGAAAGTTAAGTTGTCTAAACGCCTGAAGTTGCCCCTTATTGTTAAGCCTTTATGTGAAGAGGCCTCCAGGGGCATATCCCTGGCTTCTGTTGTAGATAATGAAGAATCCTTGATTGAAAGGCTCAAGTTTACCCACGAAAAGATGAAGCTAGATGCGATCGCCGAGGAATATATAGACGGCCGGGAATTATATGTTAGCGTTTTAGGTAATAAGAGGATACATGTATTGCCTACGAGAGAGATGAAATTTGGGCAGTTTCCGGAAGAAGAGCCTCGCATTGCCACCTATAAGGCAAAGTGGGACTTTGAGTATCGCCAAAGATGGGGAATAAAGAGTGTTTTTGCCGGCAAACTGCCTAATGGCGCGGATAAGAAAATCGAGGATATTTGTAAACGTGCTTATCGTGCCCTTAACCTGCAGTGCTATGCAAGATTTGATATAAGGGTGACCGCGGAAGGCGCTGTTTATATTATTGAAGTAAATGCCAATCCCTGTATAGCCAGTTGTGATGAAGTTGCGCAGTCCGCGGAAAAATTCGGCATTAGCTACCCGGAACTGATTCAAAAAATAATTGCCCTGGGCTTAAGAAGGGGAATTTGATTTATGCGGCCCCTTTTAGCTCTTCACAGAGAGGCTGTCTTTTTTTGCCGGCGCTATAAAAATCCTTTACAATCCCAGAGAAGAATATTAAAATAAACCCCGTATGAAAATAAAAATATTGATTTTAATCCTTTTTCTTTTATTTCCCGCAACGGCATTTTCCGAAGAGAGCCAGCCGGTTGAAATTCTTTTATTCGGTACTGCGCATTGCCACGCCTGCCAGAAGATAAAAGCAGGAATTATCCCCAAGGTTAAAGAAAAGTATGCAGGCAAGATTAAAATAGAGGACTTGGATTTTGACAAACCCGAGAATCTAATGAGGCTGATGGAATTAGAGGATAAATATGACTGGCATTCCAAGGAGGACCAGACTCCAACTATTTTTATAAACGGAAAATTCCTGGTCGGCTCCATTGATATAGAAACGTATTTAGAGATGTATATTGATTCGGCATTAAGCGAAAAAGGATATACTCCTTTTAGAGGGTCGAATGAAACCGTTGATTTGCTCTCCCGGTTTAAGGCCTTTTCTCCCCTGGCAATAATTTCTGCAGGATTAATCGACGGGATTAATCCCTGCGCGTTTACGGTAATCATATTTTTTATTTCTTTCCTGACCTTGCAGGGATACAGGAGAAGGGAGATTTTCGCAATCGCACTTGCTTTTATTACGGCAGTATTTATAACCTATGTTTTAATAGGCATAGGCTTGTTTAATTTTATCTTTCAGCTAAAGGGCTATTATAACGCGGTTAAGGTTCTTTATATATCCGGAGCGGCATTGTGTTTTGTTTTAGCCGGCCTTGCTTTCTACGATTATCTCAAGTTTAAACAGACAGGCAGGACGGAAGAGTTAGTTTTACAGTTACCCAAAGGATTTAAAGATAGAATCCAGCGGATAATCGGATTGCATTACCGTAAAGATAAGGGTAGCCAAGCCCAGGATAAAGGAAAGAATATCTGGAGATTAGTCTTAAGTGCCTTTACGGTAGGTTTTTTTGTTTCTTTATTTGAGGCGATATGTACCGGGCAGGTATATTTGCCTACTATCGTTTTTGTGCTAAAGAGTACGCATTTAAAGCTGCAAGCCCTGTTCTACCTTCTAATCTATAATTTGATGTTTATCCTGCCGTTATGGATAATAATGCTTTTTGCTATCTTGGGAGTGAGTTCCGGGCAGTTTAGCAGCTTTGCTTCAAGGCACATGGGGATAATCAAAATTTTGATGGCGGGTTTATTCGTAGGCCTTGGTCTTTTTCTGGCCTGGCAGTGAGGTTTTTATGCGGGGCATAACTATAGCTTTCTTAATTTTTTGGCTGGTTCTTGCAGCAGGGTTAGGTTTTACTGAGGAAACAGGAAGGGGATATAAAGAGGTTTCATATGTATGGGAGTTCGCTGAAGTCTCTGAGGGGGACGTTATTGAGCATACATTTTTAGTCAAGAATGACTCAGAGAATACCTTGCAGATTAAGAGCATCCATACCTCTTGCGGTTGCACTACCTCTGAGGTTAAGGAGAAGGAGATTCCGGCAGGAGAGAGCATCGAGATTAAGGTTAAATTCGATACCAAGGGTTATCCCGGCAAAAGAAGGCAGGCAGCCTCTATCCATACAGACCAGCAGGATGTTCCTATCATCAAGTTGATCCTTTCGGCAGATATTAGCAAGCGACCCAAGTCTGATAATAATTAACCCCGCAGCTTTGTAATATTCAAGATTCTTATTTTATTGAATGCCCAAAGGTGTGGGGTTGACAGAGAACCAATTCCTCTATATAATATCGTTCTATGGAATTAAGTGAAATTATAGCCCAGAGACTATCTAAGTTAAAGTCGCTCAAAGACAAGCGCATAGAGCCTTATGGCGCAGCTAGCCCTGAACGGTTGCCGATTTCCGAAGTCCTTACAGGCTTTACTGAAGGCAAAACCTGTTGGCTTTGCGGCAGGGTTATAGCTAAACGCAAGCACGGCAAGGCAGTTTTCTGTGATTTAAAGGATTCAACCGGTAAGATTCAGTTATACCTTAAGGAAGACATTATTGGCGCAGAGAATTTTAGCATCTTTGAAGATATTGAGGTTGCTGATTTTATCTCTGCAAAAGGCGAAACCTTTATTACACGTACCCAGGAGCCGAGCTTGAAGGTTTTGGAATTTAGCCTGCTTTGTAAAGCCATAAGGCCTCTGCCTGAAAAATGGCACGGTTTAAAGGATATAGAGCTGCGTTATCGCCAGCGCTATTTAGACTTTACTGCCAACGAAGATGTAGTCAGGGTATTCCGCCAGCGCAGCGAGATTATCAGGTTGACCCGCGAGTTCTTTGATAAGCGCGGGTATCTTGAAGTAGAGACGCCGATGATGCAGCTTATCCCGGGCGGAGCAAGGGGCAGGCCCTTTAAGACATATCATAATGAGTATGACCTGGAGCTTTACCTGCGCATTGCTCCGGAGCTCTATCTTAAGAAGCTTTTGGTTGCAGGATTGGATAGAGTTTATGAAATAAACCGCAACTTTCGCAACGAGGGAATATCGCCCAGGCACAATCCGGAGTTTACCATGCTTGAGGCATATACCGCTTATACTGATTACCGCGGCGTTATGAGGATAACCGAGGAGTTAATACGTTTTTTAGCCAGGAGCCTTTTTGGAAAAGAAGAAATTAATTACCAGGATAAAAAGATAGATTTAAGCAAGTTTGAAGAGATTTCTTTTGCCGCTGTGATGAAGGATGAATATGGCATTAATCCGGATGATAAATTAGAAAGCTGGGTAGTGAAGCTCAAGAAAAAGGGAATAGAGGTTAAGGGAGAGCGTATTTCGCGCTCCCTGGTGGTAAACCTGATTGCGGACTTGCTTAATCCTGTAAGCGATAAGCCGGTTTTTGTTACCGATTTCTTTACTGAACTTTGCCCCTTAGCAAAGAAAAAAAAGGATGACCCGCTGCTTTCAGAGAGGTTTGAATTATTTCTCGGAGGGCTTGAGGTTGCCAACGCATATTCCGAACTTAATGACCCGCTTGAGCAGAAAAAGCGCCTGCAGGAGGAGTTAAAAGACTTGCCCCCAGAAGAGCTAAGGCAGCTGGATGAAGATTTCTTAATAGCATTAGAACATGGTATGCCGCCTGCGGGAGGCCTGGGCATCGGGATTGACAGGCTGGTAATGATATTTTCCAACCAGCCTTCAATCAGGGATGTAATTTTATTTCCTTTATTAAAACCTCATAAACCTCAAGATTAGAAATGAACCTGGAATGGTGGATTGCCTGGCGATACCTGGTGACTAAAAGAAAAGAGAAGTTTCTCAGTCTGATTAGTATTATTGCCATCTCGGGCGTGGTTGTAGGAGTAGCGGCCTTGATAGTGGTAACCGCGGTTATGAGCGGGTTTAGCCAGGACCTGCGAAATAAAATAATTGGTAATTTCGCCCATATTACGATTAGCGCTGAAGGGGGAATAGAAAATCCCTGGGCAGTTATTAACCAGCTTTGGCCGATAGA
>JAHJCI010000097.1 GCA_018813085.1 Candidatus Omnitrophota bacterium
CAGGAAATTTTAGGCGCGAAGCGCCAGAAATTTCCAAGTGCTTAAGCGCGGGATCTTTCAATGAGCTCACAACTTACGCGACTAAAAGAAGCATAAGTTGTATGAGCGAATTAATCCCGAAGCTTACGCAGGAAATTTTAGGCGCGAAGCGCCAGAAATTTCCAAGTGCTTAAGCGAGGGATATTTCAATGAGCTCACAACTTACGAGTGTTGCGCTCCGTAAGTCTCGGCTTCATTTGATACCGGTAATTCCTGCGTGCCTAAATACCTTAAGGCATTATCGCAAATATTCCTGAAAGCCGGAGCACAAACTACTCCGCCAAAATAACTGGGCTGCGGTTCATCAACGACTATGACCACTGCAAGCCTTGGATTTTCTGCAGGAGCAAAGCCAATAAACAAAGCAAAGAACTTGCTATGCGAATAACTGCCGTTGGACTCTAATTTCTGCGCGGTTCCGGTCTTACCTGCCAGGCGCAGCCCCTTAATCCTGGCCATTTTTCCTGTTCCGTTCTCAACTACACCTACAAGTATCTCGCTTAAGCGTAAAGCAGTCTGCTCAGACATAACCGTAGATAAAACCTGGGGATAAAAATGCTTAATAGTCTGGCCGTATTCATCCTGAATTTCCCTGACTACATAAGGCTTCATCAGCCTTCCCTTATTGGAAATTGCTGAAATCGCGCCTATTAACTGTAAAGCGGTAACACCGACTTCCTGGCCTATCGGGATCGCTGCGATTGAAGTAGCAGACCAGCCGGAAGGGTCTTTAATCGCTCCGCTTATCTCACCGGGTAAATCAATGCCGGCCTTAACTCCAAAACCGAATTTTTTTATATAGCTATACAATATATCTTCCCCTAATTCCTGGGCGATTTTGGTAACCCCGATATTGCTGGATTTTTCAAACACCTCCCTGAAGCTAAGCCAGCCGTGAGGAGTGTGATCATGTAATACGTGGCGCGATATCTTATACGCTCCGTTCTCGCAAAAAAGCCTGTCTTCTTCGCTGAACCGCGATTCCTCTAATGCCGCAGTAGCAGTAACAATCTTAAATACTGAGCCCGGTTCAAAATAATCGGTTATTGCGCGGTTACGCCTTATTTTAGAGTCTGTTTGGGAAGTCTGGTTTAAATCAAAAGTAGGGCGATTCGCCAAGGCAAGGATTTCGCCCGTGAAGGGGTCCATAATAACGGCACTGGCGGCCTTAGGGCGGAATTCTTTCATTATTCTGTCGAGTTCCCGTTCTGCTATAAACTGAATGACTTCATCTATAGTCAGAACTAAATTATAACCGTTGCTGGGCAAGACTAATTTCTGCCGCAACCCTAACTTCTCCTGCCTGCCGTCTCTAAGTAAAAGGCACCAGCCGCTTGTTCCGACTAAATATTGGTCATAGTAAAGTTCGATTCCCTCCAGGCCTTTATTATCCAGCCCGGCAAAGCCTATAAGGTGGCTGGCAAGATGAAAATTAGGATAAACCCTTCTGCTCTCCTGAATAAAATACAGCCCGTTAAGGTTCAGGCCTTTGATTTTTTCAACGGCATCGTAAGAAAGTTTCCTCGCCAACCAGATAAACAGCTTATTGGAACTAAGCTTATTCTTTAAATACCCTTCTTCCGTTTTTAGAATAGGCAGTAATTTCCTGATTGCCTCTTCCTTATTATTGATTTCTCTGGGAACGGCATAGAGCGACTCCGAAGGCAAATTTATTGCCAGCGGATTCAGGTTGCGGTCGAAGATTGTTCCGCGGTAAGGCTCAAGATGGATAAAAAGGTTTTGCTGCTTTCTGGCAAGCTGCGTCAAATATGTGTTGCGGAAACACTGAATAAAGAAAAGCCGGCTGAGACAAACCAAAAATAATATGAAGAAAACAAAGAAAATTACCTTGCGCCGGCAGATGTAATTTTTTATGTACACAATTTTTGATCTAGATAAATAAAGTGGGGCTTCAATTTAGCCCGGCTTTAACTGTCACAGCCTTCTATCTACATAAGGCAGGAGTCTATCTGCGAGGCTTAATTGGCGTGGCTTCGGCTTGTGACTTTAACCTGAACAAACCGGCAAGTATGTTTCTTTTCTCTGAAACCCCTTTGCTTTTTTCGGCAGCTTTATCCGTAGTTGATAAACTGACAAGCTGTTCCTGATGAGGCCACTCAAAGTTACCTTTCTGCCAAAGCCCTGCCATGGAAACCAAAGAG
>JAHJCI010000098.1 GCA_018813085.1 Candidatus Omnitrophota bacterium
CATAATTGTAAAACCTGTAAATTCTATGAATTAGTATTGAAGGAAGAGGGCGATAATTTCCTTAGCCCTATAGATATCATTAGAAAGTTGTCAGGATTATAAAAATTTCTGATATAAGTCAAGATTTTTACCCTGTTAGCTATAGGCGTACATTATTCTTACAATTTAACTATTTCCAATATAATAAGTTATAACAACAACCACGCCTGGAATAAATTTTTCTTGCCAATTTTTTGAAATAATCTAATAAGTATGCTATACTTCTTACCTATGACGGTAAGAAGGCGGTTTGATGATAAACACCAACTCTCTAAAGGAGTTGGTGTTTATTTTTAATTCCTATTTAAAAATTAAACAAGAAAAAATAAGGGATAGAAGGGCGTTATGATTTTAAGCAATCTAGAGTTATATATACGTAAAGGAGTTTATAACGGCCTTGGCGGAATATACATAATTCAAAGCAATAAGTTTCGTTACGTCAATCAAACCTTGGCAAAGATTTTTGGTTACAAGGTCAGCGAGATTATTAATCTCAAGGGCCCTATGGATTTGACTTTACCTGCTGACCGGCCTTTAGTCAGCAGAAATATCAACCGCCGCATAAATGGAGATACAGATTCTCTTCGTTATACCTTCCGGGGGATAAATAAAGATAAAAAGATTATTCATTGCGAGGTTTTAGGCTGCCGTTTCGAATATGGCGGAAAACCGGCTGTTATCGGCACTCTTTTAGATATCAGCGAGCGCAAGATGATACAGGAAGCATTACTGGAAAGCGAAGAAAAATACAGGACGCTGGTGGATAATGTTAATATTGGTATTTATAGAAATACAGGTGGCCTAAAAGGCAAATTTCTCTTTGTAAACCCGGCCATTGTCAAAATCTTCGGTTATAATTCTGTTAAAGAGCTTTTGGGAACGAACGTTTCAAATCTTTATCGGGACCCTAAAGACAGAAACAAGTTTCTTAAGGAAGTTATGCGTAAGGGATTTATAAAGGATAAAGAATTGCGTTTACGCAAGAAAGACGATACGCCCATATGGGGCTCCTGCACCGCAAGGGTTAAATACGACAGTAGCGGTAAGGTTGAGTGGCTGGACGGGGTTGTAGAGGATATTACCGAGCGTAAAGAAGTAGAGCAGAACTTACAGAGAGAGCGCTCAGAGCAGCAGATAATTCTTGATTCTGTACCGGCAATTATTTTCTATAAAGACACTAAAAATAGATTTATCCGTATCAATAAAGCTCTCGCGGTTGCAACAGGATTAGCCAAAGAAAAGATAGAGGGTAAAACCTGCTTTGAAGTTTATCCGGGGTATGCCGAGAAATACTGGCAAGACGATAAAGAAGTAATGGAATCCGGCAAAGCAAAATTAAAAATTATTGAACCTATGGAAACAACCAAAGGGAAGGCTTGGTTACAAACGGACAAAATACCCTATAGAGATGCAGAGGGTAATATTATCGGAATAATCGGTTTTTCTGTAGATATTACTGAGCGTAAAAAAGCAGAGGAAGAAATCCGCGAATCAGAGGAGCGGTATCGCGCCATATTCAAACAAGCTCCGAATTCGGTAGTGCTTATTGACGCCAAAAGCGGAGAGTTAGCAGAATTTAATGACAAAGCGACTGAGAATCTCGGTTACAGCCGTGAAGAATTAAAGAAACTTAAGATTCAAGATTTCGAAGTTATTGAAAATGCCGAGGATGTTGCCAGGCATATCGATAAGATATCTAAAGAAGGAAGTGATATTTTTGAGACAAAACACAGGAGAAAGGATGGAAAAATACGCAATATTTTGGTAAGCGCTAAAGCTATTTCCATTCATGGAAAACCATTTATCCAGTCTATTTGGAAGGATATTACAGAGCTTAAGGAATCGCAGGAAAGATTGGAGGCAGCGAACAAGGAGCTCTCAAAGACGAATAGAAGATTAAAGCAATTGTCCTTGAAAGACCCTCATACCGGGCTTTATAACCATCGCTATCTTGAGGAGGCGGTGGAGGCAGAATTTTACCGCGCCAAAAGGTATGGGCATGCAGTCTCGGTCGTAATGCTGGATATAGATTATTTCAAGTCCATTAATGATGTTTACGGGCATTCTTTCGGAGATTTAGTATTAAAGCAATTTGCAAGGCTGCTTAAAAGAATGGTCCGCCGCTATGACACCATTATCAGGTTCGGAGGGGAAGAGTTTATTATAATTTTTTCCGGAATAGAAAGGGCCTCGGCCTTAATTCTTTCCGAGAGGATTTTGGATGCCATTAGTTTATATAATTTCGGCAATAAAAAGCACATTATCAAATTAAAATTGAGCGTAGGCGTTGCTTCCCATCCTCAGGATAAGGTTGCCAGCGGTATGGATTTAGTGGAATTGGCTGACCGTATTTTAAACAGGGTTAAGGAGCACGGGGGAGACCGGGTTTATTCTTCGCTTAATACAGCCAAAAAGAAATTATCTGACCCGCAAGAGAACATTGAGATAGCTGACGTCAGATTATTAAGAGAGAGAATAGAAAAACTAACCAAGCGTGAACATCAGAGCCTGATTGAATCGGTTTTTGCCTTTGCCAGGACTATTAAGTCAAGAGACCACTATACAGGAGAGCATACGGAACAAATTGTCCACTACGCAACTGAAATAGCCGGCTTACTGGACCTGCCGGAAGAAGAAGTTGAATGCATAAAACAGGCTTCTATTCTGCATGATTTAGGCAAGGTAGGAATAAGCGACAAGATTTTGCTTAAGCATGCAAAACTAAGTAAAAAAGAATTTGATGAAATCAAAAAGCACCCCCAGATAGGCGTAGATATTATAAGGCCGATTCA
>JAHJCI010000099.1 GCA_018813085.1 Candidatus Omnitrophota bacterium
CCCATAAAACATAAAAACCTCCGCCTTTCTGGCGGAGGTTTTACTTTAACTTAGTTTCTGAAAGAAACTACCCGAGCTGGGTTTCTATTTCTTCCGGCATTGATTTATATGCAGAGCTTGAAACAAAATCAATAACAATGCCGATCATTCACAAACCCTAAAGCTTTATTCTACCAGTGTGTTTTGTCTTGTTTTTTCTTGCAAGCTTCGATTTTTGTATTTTTTTCTTTGTTTACCTGTTTATTGTGTTTATCCTTATCTTTCCTGCCTTTATCGCCCATAGATGTGCCTCCTTTGTTTCTGGGTTAGCTTTTCCCAGATTAAACCTGTTCTCTGCTCACCTATTTTTACCTATCTATAAAAAAGACCCAATTATCAGGGTGCTAGTTTGTACTTATTATAACGCTTTGAGCGCACGGTGCAAATATTATATCTGTCATATGCGGCAAGGCAAACGAAACATCCTAAAGTCGCTGCCCTGATGATTTGTTATTATAGCATAGTTAGAGGTTTCAAAGGGTGTCGCCTTGGGGAACGTCCCCAACTCCGTTCCCAACTCCAACTTATTGTAAACTATGTGGTTTTGTAAAACGTCTACGATCTACGATCCCTACGATCCTTTTGTTTATTGTTAACCAACGCAAGTTCCGTGAAATAAATAACAAGGAATCTTTTCAAGGAAACTTTAGCTCGACATAATATTTTTACCTCTTGAGGCTGTTTTAATCAACCTGTACAGCCCTTTCAGAGAATCTATTTTTACCAAACTACCCTGATAGGCAATACTCATCTCTCCTCTTTCTTCTGAAACCACTAAGGCAATAGCGTCAGTTTTTTCCGTAATCCCTAGTGCCGAACGATGGCGTGTCCCAATTCCCATAGGAACGTTACCCTCAGTTTTAAGAGAAAGAATTGCCTTAACTCCTTTAATACGGCCATTAACAACAATTACTGCCCCATCATGGACAGGCGAGGTTGCAGAAAATAAAGCGACGAGAATCTCGCTCTTTATCTGGGCATCAAAGGGAATTGCATTACTCGTATATTCTTCTAGTTTATCTTTTCTTTTAAGAACGATTAATGCTCCTGTTCGCTGACTTGCCAAGATCTCCATAGCGCTGCAAATTTCCATAAGATAATCGGGTAGAGGAATAGTAGAGCTTCTTCCGGTTGAAACTTTACGTCTAACTTTTAAGAATAAACCTGAAAAAATATCTATCACGATGACTGCTATAGCCGCTACAACAAGCGCCGATGCAATAAATCGAATCAATCTTATCGAAGCGCTATAAGGTGATAAAACCAGTGCTGCAAGCAGGCAAGCTGCAGATATGAATACACGTGCAAATATTTTCCAACGGATTGTCTTTAAGCCGCGCAAGAGAAAAGCTACAAAAGTCAATATGGCAAGTAGCTTAAACCAGATAAACGGATCTGAAAATATCTTTTTCATTTTCTTTGGACCTTAATATCCCTGGATGTCTAAATTTGTCAGGCCGGCTTCTTTGGCCCAGTTTACGGCTTCTTTGTATTCTTCGCGGGTTATCATTCGGGAGATCTCCGGAAACTCATTTGCCCGATATACCGGCGTATATTGAGCCATAATATTAAGATAGGTATCCTTGGGAAGGTTTTCTGCAATCCACTGAATTACCTCTTTTGTGCCGCTGATCTGGTTTGGCATAACCAGATGGCGTATCATCAGGCCTCTGTACATCAGGTCATCCTCAGCAGGCTTTGTCACTCCTACCTGCCTGTGCATCTCAAGAAGGGCCTGTTTGGTTATCTCAGGATATGTCTGGGCACCTGATGAGTATTTTACTGCCATCCTGCCTTCTGAATATTTAAAGTCAGGCAGGTAAATATCAACTATACCATCAAGCATCTTTAGTATCTCTATCCGTTCCCATCCGCAGGTATTGTAGACAATGGGAAGCCTTAAACCCTTGCTTGCAGCGATATCAAGGGCAAGCACAATATGGGCAGAGTAATGGGTGGGCGTAACCAGATTAATGTTGTGACATCCCATTTTTTGCAAGGCAAGCATCATCTCTGCCAAAGCCTCTATACCTGCCTGCTTACCTTTACCTAGCCAGCTGGTCTCCCAGTTTATGCAAAACACACACCTGAGCCCGCAATTACCGAAGAGAATATTGTTCCTGAGCCGCCCTTGCCAACCAGAGGCCTTTCCTCTCCAAAATGCGGGTGGTATGAGGAAATAACCAATTGAGAATCAGCCTGACAAAAGCCTTTTTCTCCTTTAAGCCGATTTACCCCGCACTTTCTTGGGCAGAGTTGACAGCTCTGCATAATATTCCATAACTCTTTGCCTGTTTTTTCCAATTCTCCGCTCCTATGCAG
>JAHJCI010000100.1 GCA_018813085.1 Candidatus Omnitrophota bacterium
CTCGGGAAACAGAATTTTGCTGCATCTTACGAAGCGGGGCTCATTAAAAGAGGAGGCGAAAGATGTATAAGAAGATGACTTTGCTGGTGTTGCTGGTTTTTATGGCTTTTCTCGTCAGTGGCTGCGTAGTAAGGACTTATCCGGTGATAAAAGAAAGAGTGGATCAGGATGCTGAAGGTAACCGCGGTTATCTTCAGGGAGGGTCTTCGGATTCTACTGCGGCACCTAAGAAGACTACCCGTAAGGTTCAGGTTGTGGAGTTTGAGCTTTATCCGATAAAGGTCGAAGAGGGACCCAGGGCTTCTTCCAAGGCCGCTAAAAGCCAGGAGCCTTCAGCAGGGGCCAAAGAAGGTATGCAGGCCCGGCCGCAAACCGTACAGGTTCCGGTTACCGTAATCAGTCCTGTAGTTGCCGAGCCTGAAGAGGCCACAATGACGGTAATCAAGAATTACACCGTAAAAAAAGGCGATACCCTGCAGACCATTTCCAGGAAATTCTATGGTACGACCAAGCGCTGGAACGAAATTTACGAGTCTAATAGAAAAATATTAAAGAGCCCACATAGCATTTATCCCGGCCAGGTAATCGAGGTTCCCATTGAGGAAGTTTCCGGAATAAAATAATGCAAAAGATAATTTACCTGCAAAACAACCAGGAGGCTCAGTCGCTTTTTGGAACCTGCGATAAGAATATCAGGGCTATTGAAAAGGAATATAAAATAAAGATTAATACCCGCGGAGAAAAGTTGAAGTTGAGCGGAAACTCTCGGGGGGTTCAGAAGGCAGCTATCCTGGTCAATTCACTCCTGGGCCCTATAAGGCAAGGCAGGGCTGGGCATACCGCTGTTACGCAGAGTTCTTCTGTACATAAAATTATACCCAAGACCAAAGGGCAAAGGGATTATGTACAGGCAATCGATAAATACGATATTGTTTTCTCTGTCGGGCCGGCAGGGACAGGCAAGACTTATCTTGCTGTCTGGCAGGCGCAGGATGCGCTCAAGAAAGGCCTGGTGCGACGCATTATTCTGACACGGCCTGCCATAGAAGCAGGTGAATCATTAGGGTTTCTGCCCGGGGATATGTACGAAAAAATATCTCCTTATTTAAGGCCCCTTTATGATGCGCTTTATGATATGATTGATGCGGATATAATCGAAAAATACATAGATACGGGCATTATTGAAGTTGCTCCGCTTGCCTATATGCGGGGCAGGACATTAAACGACGCTTTTATAATCCTTGACGAAGCTCAAAATTGTACTGTAGAGCAGATGAAGATGTTCTTAACGCGCCTTGGTTTTGACTCAAAGGCCGTAATTACCGGTGATATAACACAAAGCGATTTACCGGCAGGTAAGCCTACCGGGCTCCTGCAGGCCCAGGAAATATTGAAGAATATCAAAGGGATAAAATTTATCTATCTTAGCAGGCGCGATGTAGTAAGGCATGAGCTTGTCCAGAAAATAATCGAGGCATATGAGAAAACAAGTCATAAAAAGTAGTTTGGCCGTTTTATTATTATTCCTGGCCAGCTTCATATTGAAGTTTAATTTATTGCTGCCGTTGATGCTGGTGGTAATTTTTATTTTTCTGGAGACCTATAATAGCTTTAAGCCTTCGGGCTGCCGTTTTTCACAGCTCTTGTTTTTGTTTCTGGTTATTTTTGCCATCGGGCTCTGGTGTTTTGAAAAATCCCTGGAAATTTATTTTATACCCTTTGTTCTGATTCCCATGCTGGTGATTATTCTTTGGCAAAACCTGGTGATTTCTCTGTTGATGATTTTAGCTTGCGGTTTTTCTCTGGGTTTTGAGTTCGGCAGCTTAAACCTGATAGCCTTGTTTTTTATAAGCGGAATAATTTCAACTGTTTTACTGGTTAACGTACGGCGCCGTTCTCAAATCATACGCGCAGGATTTATTGCCGGCCTCTTTCAGTCTTTAACCTGGGCTCTTATCCAGAATTTCAGGGTTGTCGACGGAATAAACCCTTTATTTTTCTTTTTTATAAACGGCGCAGCCTGCGGCATAGCTGTTGTAGGATTTCTTCCTGTGTTTGAGTATTTATTCGGTATTGTCACAAACATCAGCCTGCTTGAACTTTCCGATTTCAATTCTCCCGTACTTAAGAGGCTGATGCTGGAAGCACCCGGTACCTATCATCATAGCCTGGTTGTGGGAAACCTCTCGGAAGCTGCCTGTGAAGCAGTGAACGCAAACGCTCTCCTGGCCAGGATTGGTTCCTATTACCATGATATCGGAAAAATCGATAAATCAGAATATTTTATCGAGAATCAAAAAATAGGCGTAAGCAAACATGAGGACCTGACTCCCTCAATGAGCAAGCTGGTGATCATAAACCACGTCAAGGAAGGGGAGCTTATTGCTAAGCGCTTTCGCATAAACCCGCGTATTATTGATTTTATCCGTCAGCATCATGGTACGAGCCTGGTCTATTATTTTTACCGCCGCGCCTTAGAGAACGAAGAAGGCGAAGAGATTTCTGAGGAGGGCTTCCGCTATCCCGGGCCTAAGCCGATGAACAAAGAAACGGCTATTGTGCTTTTGGCAGATTCGGTTGAGGCAGCAACGCGCGCCCTGAAGGAGCCTACTCCCAATCGCATCGAGCAGGAGGTTCAGAAAATTATCAATAATAAATTTATTGACGGACAGCTGGATGAGTGTGATTTGACTTTGAAGGACCTTGAGAAAATTTCCGGTATTTTTATCCGCCTCCTGACAAGTATATACCATTCCCGCGTAAACTATACGCAAGAAACCCGTGCAAATAACCATCATAAACCGACAAAAGAAGATTCCCATCAGTAAGAGGGCAATAAAGTCGACAGTCCTTAAAGTATTCAAAATCCTGTATCCGGAGAGAGAAGAATACCGCAGAAGTAAAGCAAGGTTTCTTCAAAAAACAGGAAGTGCCGCGGCAGGAGAATTAAGCGTTCTTTTCACTGATAATAAAACAATCAGGCAGCTTAACCTTAAATTTACAGGCAAAGATGAGCCGACTGACGTGCTTTGTTTTGACCTTTCTGAAAAAAATAATACCTCTGTTGATATAGTTATTTCGGCAGAAAGGGCCTGTGAGAATGCAGCGATATTCAAGACTCTGCCAATTGCTGAAGCAAAACTTTACCTGGTGCATGGGATATTGCATTTTCTTGGTTACGATGATAAGAGGCAAAAAGACAGAGAGAAGATGCATCAGTTGGCACTGCAGATTCTTAGTAAAGTAGCGAGCAGCCCTTCGACTAGCTCAGGATCCCTCGAAGGATCCCGAGTGAAATCGAGGAACAAGTAGACCTGCCTGTCGGCAAGGCAGGGAGTAGCGAGAAAATAAAGTTATGGCGATACATAAAACAGAAGGTATTATCCTAAACACGCAGAATTTCCGGCAAACCAGCCTGATTATAAATTTTTATACCCGCGATTTTGGTAAGCTTAGCGGGCTATTAAAGGGCGCCAGGGAAGAGCTGGGAAAATTTGGCAGCAACCTTGATCTATTCTCATTAAACGAGATAGTATTTTACAAGAAGAATCAATCAAAGCTTCACTTGGTCAGCCAGTGTGATTTAAAAAAAGATTTCAGGGGTATCAAAAAAGACCTCGAAAAGGTAAAAAAGGCCTTTTCTATAGTAGGGTTGCTTACAAGCCTCACGGTAGAGGAGGATAAAAACGAAGAAATCTTCAACCTTGCCCTCTCATGCCTAGAACAACTGGAGAACGGTAGCCGCCTGGACAGGATATTGATAATCTTTAAAATAAAATTTCTGGATTACTGCGGTTTTAAGCCGCACCTTGATTCTTGCGTATCTTGCAATAACAGGATTATTTCTCAGGCAAGGCTTAGCTTCAAGTTTGGTGGATTGTTGTGCGAGGATTGTTTGAATAAAGATATAAAATCAAGGAATATCTTCCGCGGCACGGTTGCTTCTATACTCTATATCGAGAAAAATAATTTTGACAGCGTTCTGCGCCTGGGGATAAACCATGAGATTATGAGAGAGCTTAACCAGGTTTTGGATGCATTTTTAGAATTCCATTTGGATAAGAAGCTTCCTGAGAGTAGCGAAATTATGATAGGTACTTAAGATGAATCGCCGCCTTCTTATATTCAAAGTTATCATTGAGTACAAGAAGGCAGGGGATTGAATGAAGGAAGGTGCGGAATGAAAATTGTTGTTGCAGGCCCGGGCGCAATAGGCTCGCTTTTCGCCTCTTATTTGACGAGGTCCAAAGAAGAGGTCTGGCTTCTGGATAAGGATAAATCGCGTGCGGAGAAACTAAACCAGAAAGGCATAAGCATTGAGGGAGTCTCAGGCTCCTGGCATGCCAAGGTTAAGGTTTCGGTAGATCCTGTTGAAATAGGCAAGGCAGACCTCTTAATCGTTTGCGTTAAGTCATACGATACCAGGGAATTGATAAATTATGCCCAAGCGGTTGTAGGCGAAAATTGCTCTGTTCTTACCTTGCAGAACGGTATAGGTAATGTAGAGGTGATCAGTGAGGCCCTGGGAAAGCAGAATGTGTTTGCCGGGATAACCAGCCAGGGGGCTAATCTGGCTGAGCCGGGCAAGTTGCGCCATGCCGGACTAGGCGAAACCGTTATCGGCAGCCTCGACGGAAAACTAACCTCAGAAGCGCGCCTGATCCGTCAATTATTTAACGACTGCAGGATACCTACGCGCCTTTCGCGCGATATAAAAGGGGCTCTTTGGTCAAAGCTGATTATAAACGTGGGTATAAATGCCCTTACTGCAATTACGCATTTAAAGAACGGCCAGCTGCTTGAATTCGAAGGTACGCGTTCGGTTATGAGGCAGGCTGTTGCCGAGGCAACTAAGATAGCTAAGAGAAAAAGAATAAAGCTGCAGTTTGATGATGCGCTGGCTAAGGTAGAAGCAGTTGCTCAAGCTACCGCAAATAATATTTCTTCGATGCTTTCTGACGTCCTAAAAAAGAAGCGTACCGAGATAGACTTTATAAACGGGGTTATTGTCCGCCAGGGCCAGAGCCTGGGTATGCCCGTTGTAGTGAATAGCATATTGCTTGATCTGGTTAAGACATTAGAGTCCAGTTATCTTGTAACGATAAGCTAACGGGGAGGTTGCTATGGCCAGAAAAATATTGGTTATTGATGACAGTGAGTTAAGCCTGAATATTACCGCTCAAAATTTGGAACAGGCAGGGTTTAGCGTTTTTAAGGTAAAGAATGCGAATATAGGGCTCCAGAAGCTTAGGGAGGAAAGAATAGATATGATCGTCCTGGATTTGATTCTTCCCGGCCTTGACGGATTCAGCTTTCTTAGTATTTGCAAGCAAGAAAGCGCATTGAAGGATATACCGGTAGTAGTTTTAACAGGCAGGGATTCTACGGAAGAGATCGAAGAAGCTAAAAAAAGAGGCGCTATGGAGTGTTTTATAAAATATAAGATTTCGCCTCTTCAATTAAAGGATTACATAAAATCATATTTCGAAAAAGGCCTACCTTAGAGACTTCTTCTTTTAATCTGGTTAAATCTTTTTTAAATCCTAATAATATGAAAAATCTTAAATCCCGCAAGCATAATCAGGCTTCGCTAAAGAATGGAAAGGGCCCTGACCGGGAAAGGATTTCCGAGATCTTTAACAGTATCGCCAGGATATTGGAAATCAAGCAGGATAACCGTTTCCGTATCCGCGCCTATCAAAGGGCAGCCGGGAATTTAAGGGATTTGTCCCAGGACCTGGGAACTTTAATTAAAGAAGACAGGCTCTTTGATATACCGGGCGTGGGAAGAGACTTAGCCGGCAAGATAAAGGAAATCGCTGCTACGGGAAAACTTAAATACTACGAAGAACTTAAAAAAAGCATTCCTTCAGGCCTGCTTGATTTGCTTAATATTCCCTCCGTCGGGCCAAAGACTGCCTGGGATCTGTATCAGAAGTTAAAAATAAAGAATATTCAGGATTTAGAACAGGCAATAGAAAATGATAAGCTCAGCGGGCTCTTTGGAATAAAAGAAAAGACAGTTGAGAATATCAGGCAGGGATTACTGCTGTTTAAAAAAGGCAAAGAGAGAATGCCGTTGGCGCTGGCTATTCAGGCAGCCGATGAGTTTATGCTTCCGCTTTCGGAACTTGACTGTATCGGGAATATCAGCCCTGCAGGCAGCCTCAGGCGGCGTAAGGATACCGTAAGGGATATAGATATCTTAATCGAGTCTAATAAGCCCTCCAGGGTAATGGATAGCTTTACCGGGTTGCCGGGAGTAAAAAAAATCCAGGCAAAGGGAAAGACAAAATCTTCGGTGTTAAACAAGCAGGATATTCAGGTAGACTGCCGGGTGGTCCCTGCGAAATCATTCGGGGCAGCGCTATTATATTTTACGGGCTCCAAGAATTTCAATATAAAACTGCGTAGATTAGCAATGAGAATGGGCCTTAAAATCAACGAATACGCTATCTCCTCGGGTAATAAATATTTAGCCGGCCGCAGCGAAAAGGATATTTTTAAAATACTAAAAATGTCTTATCTTGCCCCTGAGCTAAGGGAAGATAACGGAGAGCTGGAATTAGCGCTTAAGCATGAATTGCCAAAACTGGTTGATTTAAGGGATATCCGCTCTGATTTACATTTGCACTCTAATTTTTCAGACGGGGAGAACTCTATAGAAGAGATGGCTCGCTCCGGCAGGGCCCGAGGATATACGCATATTGCGATAAGCGACCATTCCCAGAGCCTGAAGGTAGCAGGGGGATTGGGCTTGGCAGAACTTAAGAAAAAGAAAGCAGTTATAGAGCGCCTTAATAAAGGCTTGCATGATTTTCGTGTTCTTTTCGGCAGCGAGGTGGAAATTGATTCCGAGGGAAATCTCGATTATCCGCAAGGCGTGCTTGAGGGGTTTGATATTGTAGTCGCTGCGATTCATTCCGGATTCAGGCAATCAAAAGAGAAGCTTACCGAGAGGTTGATCAGGGCATGCCTTAATCCCCATGTCCACATTATCGCTCATCCGACAGGAAGGCTTTGGGGAAGCCGTGAAGCATATCAATTGGATTTTAAGCGGCTTTTTAAGGCCTGTCGCGAGACTAATACTGCCCTGGAAATAAACGGCGACAGCCTAAGGCTTGATTTAAACGACATCAATTGCCGTCGCGCCAGGGCAGAAGGCGTGCGTCTTGTAATCGGTTCGGATGCGCATTCTACCGACAGGATCTCGCAGATGGAATTAGGTGTCTCTGTTGCCAGAAGGGCCTGGCTTGAGGCGAAGGATTTACTCAATTGCCTTTCGGTAGAGGAGCTGTTAAGGGCGATTAGAAAGAAAAAATCAAATATCCCCGCCGTAGGCGAGGTCTCGTCGCAGGCGATTCCGACTGCGACGGAAAAAATCAAAGATGAATATCAAATATCAAAAATAAAAAGCAAAAATCAAAGATGTAAATAAAAATTAAAAAATGAAAAAAAAATATTGCTTAAAAATATGTTCTCTGTTCTCTGTTCTCTGTTTTCTGTTTTCTGTTATTACTGGTTGCGAGCGCCCTTTATATAAAGAGAGCCGGATGATGATGGGTACATTTATAGAAGTTATATCCGGCGATGCGCAGGCGGCGAATATCGTATTTGAAGAAATCAGCAGGGTAGAGAAGCTCTTGAGCATCTATGAGAAGGAGAGTGAAATTAGCCAGTTAAACAGGAGGGGAAGGGTAAAAGCCAGCCCGGAGACTCTATTTGTAATTCAGAAAGCCAAAGAATTCTGGATTGCTACTGAAGGCGTATTTGACGTGAGCGTAGCGCCCCTGGTTGAGCTTTGGGGTTTTCGTGACGGGAATTACCGCTTGCCCGGTGATTCAGAGATCCAGGAGTCATTAAAACTAATAGGGTTTGACAAAATTGAAATTAATGGTAATATTATTGAATTTAAAATAAAAGGTATGAAGATCGATTTAGGGGGTATTGCCAAGGGTTATGCCGTAGATTCCGCTGTCAGGCAATTAATGCAGGCCGGGATAAACAGTGCCCTTTTGAATGCCGGCGGCGATGTTTATTGCCTAGGCAATAAACAGGGCATGCCCTGGCGGGTTGCCATAAGGTCAGCTCAAGGTGCGGGCATTGCAGGATACCTGGAATTAAGTAATAAGGCTGTGGCAACTTCAGGTAGTTACGAACAGTATTTTTCTATCGGCGACTCCCGCTACAGCCATATTATGAATCCAAAAACAGGCAGGCCTGTTGATTCCGGGGTGGTAAGTGTCAGCGTAATCGCCGATGATTGCCTTAGCGCTGATGCGCTGGCTACGAGCATATTTATATTAGGTAAGCAAAAGGGCAGCGACTTAGCTGTAAAGTTTAATGC
>JAHJCI010000101.1 GCA_018813085.1 Candidatus Omnitrophota bacterium
CAATCGGCTTATTATCTTTGGCTACCAACCCGGCTATGCCTTCGCCTAATTTAATATTCGGTTTTTTATTGTAGGCCTCGCTTACGCTTTGCGTAGCGCGTATAATCAACTCATTCTTTTCCTCGTTCAGTAAAAGAAGCGAACAAATCTTGGAATTCATAACCTCCGCAGTCACCATAACAATAAGTTTGAGGATATCTTCCAGGTATAAGCTGGAGGTAATTGTCTGGCTTACCTTGGAAAGCGCCTCTATCTTCTTTTTATACGAATTTGACTTTCTCTTCTTTTTAGCCATCTTGTCCCTTTATAAATTAATCTTGAAGTTTAACCCGATTATATTCGTTTCGCCCCAATCCCTGCCCCGTCTCTGGCTCTGGATACGGTAGTATAAATTTAAGGCGATATCTTCGTTTATTTTCTTCTCCATCCCCAGGTCAAAACGGTTCTGGTTAAATTCATCATAATTAAAATCATAGAATATTTCTTCGGACAAGAAAGGGCTGAATTCAAAGCCGCCGAGCGAAATTTTTCTCTTGATTCTAAGCCGGTTGCGGTAGCGCCATTTATCTTTATCCAGGTCAAAATAGCGATACTCAAAGCGCAGGCGATTATCAAGAGAAAAACCGACAGCCTTCCATTTTAAAACCGGATCAATCACCAGGCGGTTTTCATCCTCCCAGAGGTCTCCTCCGTCTCTCTCCTCTTCCTCTTCTATATAGCAATAACTCAGCCCAAAGTCAAGAAACTCATTAAGCTGATAGACAAAGCCGGGCTGAAAATGATAGTAATAATAGTTTCCTAAATCTCTATTTAATTTCTGCTCAAGCTGCAAGGTCAAATCTAACCTGTCGGAAACCTTGTGTTTAAAATCGTAGGTATTAACCAGCTGCCAGTCATCACGAGCAAAACAAAGAGAAGAAAAAACAAATAATATGAATATTACTAACGTACCCCTATATGTATTCAATAGTGCTCGGTGGCTTGGGAGTAATATCATAAACTACCTTCACTACCTCGGGAATCTCTTTTATAATCCTTTCCCTTATTTTCTCAAGAATCGGCCAGGGAATTTTAGTAATTGAGGCGGTCATGGCGTCATTGCTTTCAACCGACCTTATGGCAATAATATTACCGAATAACCTCTTGCCTTTTCTTATGCCTGTTGCCTTATCGTTTAGTAAAACTGCAAATGCCTGAAACGGCTTTAGCCTTTTCATTTCCTCTTCCACTATTTCAACGGCCTTCCTCAGGATCTTTACCTTCTGGGGAGTTACCTCACCGACTACCCTCGTAGCAAGGCCCGGGCCGGGAAAAGGCATCTGTTGGTGAACCACTGGTGAAAAACCCAGCTCCTTTGCCACTTTTCTTACCTGGTATTTAAATATTTCGCGCAGCGGCTCAACTACCGTAAACCCGAAATGCTTCTTAGGGTCAATACCGATCTGTTCTAATATATTATGCTGCGTCTTAATCTTGCCCTTGGTTTCTATGATATCTGCAGCGATAGTTCCCTGGATAAGGCATTCTACCCTGCTTTTTCTAACTGCTTTTCCTAACGTCCTGTAGAATAGATTACGAAATGCCTTGCGTTTTTCTTCCGGGTCAACTTTTCCTTTTAAGGCTTTGAAGAAATCATCCGCTACCCTGACAATATTTACCTTTATGCCAAAGGGCTTAAGTTCACCCCTTACTCTTTTTTCGTCACTTATGCGCATTAAGCCGTCATCTATAAAAAGTATGACTGCTTTCCTGCCCAATGCCTTATGAGCTAATACGGCGCAAACCATACTGTCAACCCCGCCTGAAGTAGCTACTAAAGCCCCTTTATTGCCTGCCTCTTTTCTTATCTCTTTTATTTTGCTGTTGATAAATTTCCTTGGCTCTAATTTCACTACAAGCCTCCTTTCAATTAAATAGTTGAGTACTTACAGACAATTATAACAAACTAACCGATTCTTACACTCAACGCTATCATCCTCGGACGCTTCCTTTATTCCAACGGCTTAAGCCTTGTTGCGCTAATTACTAAAGCTATGATATCTCCTCTTGTAGTAATCTTATAATCCACGCTGACTATATCCCTCTCTTTTAAATCACTGATTGTTCCGATATTTTCGAATTTTGTTGCTTCATCTATCCCTATAACAATTTCTTTTTCCTGATCATCAGAGCTAATATAACTTACTACTATGCGGTTATTTTCTAAATCTACTGCGCTGATATCCCCAAAAACCCAGTCTTCAAGCGGGTATTCCCATTCTTGTTGGGAAAAGGCTAAGCTTGCAGTTAAGATAAACAGTATCGCCAAGCAAAGAATAACAAGCGCATTTCTCTTCATTCATCCGCCTCCCGGCTGTTATCGTAGCCCTGTTGTATTATCATTCAATTCTATCGAATAACCTTAAGTAGGCTCAATTTTATCACGTTTTCTCAAGAAAACAAATTACAATCTTAGGATGCCTGGAGAGAAAAACTTTCCATTTGCCTAAGAGCTGCGGATTCAATAAAAAACAGGAAAGGTAGAACCATAAATGCCTGTATTTTTATTGGCTTAATTTAGAAGAAATTGCCTGCCTCCAGGTTTGGCTTAATGCCTCCAAGGGTTGATTAATTACCGCCTTGTCTTTATCTTGAATTGTTAGTTTCTCGCCCTTAACCTCTCCTAAGACCTGACAGGGGACTGAATGCTTCTTGGCTATCTTCTCTAAAAGACTGAGGTTCTTCTTATCCAAAGAAACCACGATTCTGGAAGGAGATTCGCCGAATAAGACTCCGTCCATCCTAATAGCGCTGTTTTTTAAATCGTCTAATTTTACCAGTGCACCCAACATTCGATTTGCGTTTGTAATACACGATTCGGCCAGAGTGACTGCTAATCCCCCCTCGGAACAATCATGCGCAGAATTAATAATCCCAGATTTAATCGCTTCTAAACACGCCTCATGAACCGCCTTCTCCATATTTATGTCTATCTGCGGATTGCCCTTCTTTTGCTTATGAACCAGATATAAATATTCACTGCCAGAAAGGTCGGCGGTATTAGGGCCCAGGAGAGCTATTAAATCTCCCTCATTCTTAAAATCCTGGGTAACGGATTTATCCGCATCCTCAATCAACCCTACCATGCCTACCATAGGGGTAGGGTCTATCGGCCCCTTGGGATTTTCGTTATAAAAGCTTACGTTACCGCTGATAACAGGCGTATCTAAAACCTCGCAGGCCTTAGAAAGCCCCTCTATACATTTTTGAAACTGCCAGTAATTTTCCGGCTTCATCGGGTTGCCGAAATTCAAACCATCAGTAATAGCCAGGGGCCTTCCTCCTGCGCAGACTATATTTCTCGCCGCTTCCGCTACTGCCATCATTGCTCCCTGATAAGGATTCAAATAACAATATCTGCCGTTACAATCCACGCTTATGGCTAATGCCTTTTTAGTGCCCTTAACCTTAATTACTGCCGCATCTGAACCAGGACCCACCAGAATCTCATCCTTGTTCGGGTTGGTAAATTTTTCATAGCCTGATTCCTTGCTTGCAATTGTGGGTGAGCCGAGCAATTGCAATAAGATAGAATTTAAGCCTTGGGGTTCTTTTATTGATTCCAGGGTTAAATTTTGAGCCTCCTTCAAGTATGCAGGCTCTTTTATGTCTCTTTCATAAAGAGGTGCATTCTTCGTCAAAGCTTCTGCGGGAATTTCACAGACTACAGTGCCATTTTCTTTAACACGCATCATCTTATCGTCCGTTACCTTCCCAATCTTAACCGCGTTGATATTCCATTTCTTTAATATATCCAGCGCCTCTTTTTCCCTGCCTTCCTTTAATATGGCCAACATCCTCTCCTGCGACTCAGATAATAGAATCTCATAAGGAGTCATCCCTTTTTCTCGCTGGGGGACCAAGGCAACATCTATCTCAATTCCCGTTTTGCTTCTGGAGGCTGTTTCGCAGGAAGAACAGGTTAACCCTGCTGCGCCCATATCCTGCATCCCTACCACAAGTCCATTTTCTATTAACTCCAGGCACGCTTCTCTCAACCGCCCACCTAGTTGTGCGTCTCCTATAGCAACTGCGCTTTTACTGGAATCGGACTCCTCAGTTATCTCTTTGGAGGCGAAGCTTGCCCCGCCTACGCCATCTCTGCCCGTATCTCCTCCAATATAATATACCGGATTTCCCGCGCCGGATGCAACGCCTCTAACAATATTCTCATGTTTTACAATACCTACAACAAAGGCATTGACCAAAGGGTTGCCTTCATAGCTCTCGTCAAAATAGACATCACCGCCAACTGCATTAACCTTTGCTGTATTAGCATAATGGGCTAAGCCCCTGATAACCTCCTTAAACAAATACTTAACCCTTTCGTTATCCAGGCTTCCGAATCTCAATGCGCCCAAAACGGCGATAGGCCTTGCGCCGAGCGTAAATATATCCCTAAGACATCCGCCTATACCCGTTGCCGAAGCCTCGAAGGGTTCTACTGCCGAAGGATGATTGTGAGATTCTATTTTAAATGCCACTGCTAAGCCGTCGCCTATATCAACGACGCCTGAATTTTCCTCGCCTGCGCCAATCATTACCTGTTTACCCTTTGTTGGAAAAAGTTTAAACAACCCGCGTGAATTTTTATAACTGCAATGTTCTGACCACATAGCTGAGAAAACACCCAATTCTGTAAAATTAGGGGTTCGCTTTAACAATTGCTTTATCTTGTTAAACTCATTCTCAGTAAGCCCTAAACTCTCTGCTAATTTTATATCGACTTTAATTGCATCTTCCATCAACGCACCTGCCTTTCTCAAAAAATAAAAAAGCGTCCTCTGTTTTTACTCTACCACACAAGACGCCTTTGTCTTAAATCAATATTAATTTCTGACTCTAACATATCACATGCTACAATTTTGTCAAGAAAATTATCTCCGATTGCTAAATCTACTCAAGTATTCCTTGTTGACACCCTCCTGATTAGCTCCGGCACAGGCTCCCGATGCCTCATTGAATATCTTTTTGAGTTACCCTTCGGCATCCCGAAATGGTACCTTAAAAATAAACCCATGAGGGGTTGGCTAAAAGCCTGCCTGCGCTAAAGCTTCGGCAAGGCAGGGGCGCGTCCCCATATTTATGGCTGGCTGAGTTTTTGCCTTACCAGATTACTGACTAATTTTCCGTCTGCGCGGTTGACTGCCTTTAGCATTACCTCTTTCATTACCCGGCCCATTTCTTTAGGGCCCGAGGGCTTGAGTTCAACCAATACCTCTTCGATAATCTTTAGCACCTCAGCTTCTCTAAGCTCTTCCGGCAGATAAGACTTTAAAAGCTCCAGTTCCTGCTCTTCCTTAGCAACCAAATCCTCGCGCCCGCCCTGCTTGAATTGCTCGATAGAATCCTGGTGCTGTTTAACCATTTTCTTGACTACGGAAATTACCTCTTCATCTTTTAAGGATTTAGTTTTTAATTTAATCGCTTCATTCATCAGGCCTGAGCGCAGGAAGCTCAAGATAGATGTTTTTGCCTTATCCTTGCTTTTCAATGCTTCTTTATAATCGTTGAGTATTTTCTCTTCTAACATAATGACTCCTTAATAAACCGCGTCAACAGCCTGACGCCTTAATGCCGCTAAAAAGGGGTTATTTAATAGAAACAAAACCCCAAATCGAGGCAAAAAGTAAATAATAACCGAAATAATGAATCTTCAGCCTCTTTACTACTCTTTTTAATAGATAAAGCCCTAATAAACCGAAAATAAAACTTGTAACTAATGCAAGCCATGAACCTGCGGGATGATTATCAAACACAAAGCCGATTTTCTTTGCCTCCCATAAAAAAGAACCGAGGATAACCGGTATTCCTGCAATAAAAGAAAATTTAAAAGCAGCCTGCGGATCAACCCCCCTGGCTAATAGCGTAAAAATAGTAATACCAGAACGCGAAATTCCCGGAATAACAGAAAAACCCTGGCTTAACCCTAGCCAAAATGCATCTTTAATATTCAGGGCGAATATATCCCTTCTGCCTCTTGTCAGCCTGCTTGTTAAAATCAAAAATATTGCCGTTATAAATAAAGCCAGGCATACGAATTGCGGCTTTTGGAAAAGCTGTTCAAAAAAATCCCTCCCTATCAAGGCAATGGCCAGGGTAACAATAGTCACTACAGCAACCTGGCTGAGGACTACCAGGTCTTTAAATAAATCCAAAATGTCGCGGAAAAAGAAGCAAATTACCGCAAGCAATGTGCCCATGTGACAGATAATAATTATCGGCAATATTTCACTTACCTGGATTTTTAAGATAAAACTGGTTAAAACCAGGTGCCCGGAAGAACTGACAGGCAAGAATTCGGTCAAGCCCTGGATTATCCCTAAAATAATATATAACATTTTCCCCTCCCTACGCTCGGGAGATTACAGAGTATAGAGTACGGATTACAGAAAAAATCTTTTCTCTGTACTCTGTTATCTGTTCTCTTTAGAAGAAGATTTCTGATTACTCTTCTAATGCAGTAAATATTTTATCAGCAAGGTATTCCTTTGTATCTGATGCCGGAGATGCTATTTCCAGTTTTGTTTTCTCGCCGCCTATGTCTGTAAGAAATATCCCTGCGGGAGTGGTATCGCTGGGGCCAATGTAGACGGCAATCAAATCCCGGCTTCTTGCATATACCGTACTTCCGATTTCAGGCAAAAGGCCTTCTACCTTTTTATAGCAATTCTCATAATTGTAATCGACGATTTTAACTATCGCCTTATCTCTTGCATTCTCGATATCCCTGGTAGAAATCGCCAGGAATTTCCTCGCTCCTTCCTTAATATGAACACAGCCGGTGATAGCAATAATACAAAAACCGAACAATACAATAACCCTCACCGGGCGGGGAACAAACAATAACCTGATAAAAGACATTTTCCTCATCGCCTCACCTCTTGAGTTTAAGGCATCTCTTTTTTTTCTTGATTCAAAAGATATCCCACTAAAATTGCCCAGGTCTTTGGCCCGACTTTGCCGTCAACAGTTAAGCCGTGCTTGGCCTGAAATTCCCTGATTGCCCTCTTGGTTAACGGCCCGGCATCTCCGTCAATTTCGCCTTTATAAAATCCGGAGTTTCTTAAGGCAATTTGTATATCCTGATTTGTTGGTTTATATGGCCCGGAGAGCTTTGGCACCTGGGGTAAAGTCAGCTCAACCGATGAAGGCCTCGATTGCTGTTTAGTCGATTCCTCATCAACCGGGCTGCAGCCAACCAAAGAAAAGAAAATTATTAAAAGAAGATATGCAGTTGCTCTTATCATACCCTGTGTTTTTTATGACTTAATTACTGCCTCGCGGCGGCAACGGGGACAGAGTATCTTAATACGGTCGGCGCGTAAGAATTCTTCTTCCTGCTTTGCTTCAGAAACAGCAGAAGAAAGTTTTTGACTCTTTAGATAAAAGAGCATCAGAGAGGGATTGGAGAAAGTTAAGGGGCCTAATTTCTTTGCAATCCATATAATCTGTTCATATGGAGCAATTGCCTCGCCGCAATCCTGACAAACCACTAAATCTTTTCCTATCTCCTGCTTAAGGCTTTCCCGGTTCCCGGTTATTGCCAAGTCAAACTCATGAGAAAGCATAATCCCTTTCTCGGTTAAGCAATTCGCCTGGCACTGCCCGCAAAAAATACAGATATCCCAACGTATCTCTAAAAGCCTTCTATTATCTACATCTCTCATGCTTAAGGCACCGCTGGGACAAACATTTACGCATGCGCCGCATCCAACGCAATCCTTTTCGTGGAATTCAGGCTTACCCCTGAATCTTTCAAAGGGCTGATGCGGCTGTTTGGGGAACTTAGAAGTATAGGGGCCTTTAACCAATGCCTTTATTGCTTCTATGAGTTCGCGTATTTTAGGGTATCTCATTTTTCGTCTTCCTGGTATTTATCGCACACGCTCCCCTGCCACAATTTCACGCCGGACTTATGCGCGGCCCTGGCTAAAGCGTGCGCGGCAACCGGAGAAGTCAGGATGATAAACAAAATACAAAGTATCGCCTTTATGCCAGCAGCAGAAAAACCCTTGAATAATAATGAGCCAAACAGAATACTGCAGGTGCCCAGGGTAACTGCCTTGGTTGACGCCTGCAGGCGGTTATATACGTCCGGCATTCTGACTAAGCCGATACAGCCGAAGAAATCAAAAGCAATGCCGATTATTATAAAAATGTACCCTATTATCTCATTCATCAAGATTTCTTCCTTCAAGATACTTGGCCAATGCCAGGCTTGATATAAAACTCTGCAAAGCCCAGGCAATGCCGATATCGATATACCAATCCCTGCCGGTGGAAATCCCCAATAAAGCGCAAAATCCTAAAATAAGAATACCCAGGATATCGATTGCAACAATCCGGTCAGCAGGCGTAGGCCCTCTTAATATTCTCCAGAGGCAGAATAAGGCGCAGATAATCAGTACATTGAATCCTCTCTGAAGAAATACAGACTGCCATCCCAGCAGGGAAGGCAGAGGATAAAAAATAACCGCTGTCAATACGGCAATAATTATTATTAAACCCAGAATCCAACGCTTCATCTTTTAATCAAATATTTTTCTTAATATCCGTTCAAACCTTTGCACGATCAATGCCGTTGCCTTTTCAACATCCTCCTGTTTTACGTCGATCCAATGAACATAGAGGTAGCCCTTCTCCTGGTCTATGTCGACGCTTAAGGTTCCGGGAGTCAGTGTTATCGAATTCGCTAAAAACGTAAGCGCGGTATCGGATTTAAGAGTGGTTTTTACCTTAACGATACCGGGGTTAATCGGCCTCTTGGGATGAATTACACGATAGGCAACGTCGATATTTGCCTTAATACATTCCCAGAAAAAAATCGGTAAATAATAAAGAAACCATAAATAACGGCTTGCATGTTTAAATACGTAAGGCCTTTTTACAAACATATCCCCGGTCATATATGAGACAAAAGCGGCTACAAAAATGCCTACTAATAAATGCCTCCAATCAACGGACCAGGATAAACCCAACCAAACTAATAACCCCAGAAAGAATAAAATGATTCTGCTTTTATTCATTATTATTTCATAGCTCCTAAAACAATACCGGCGTATTCCTCGCCTGCAAGCATAACATTAACCGCTGGCTCAAGAAAAATCCGGCTAAGCTCAGGTAAATAGATTACTCCTGCCAGCAAACAGATAATAGATAATGTAACCATAGCCAGCTTCATAGACCAAGGCACCTCTTTTATCTTTTCCCATTTTTTATTTAATTCTCCGAAGAAAGCGTATCTTTGCAATTTCAGATAGTAGGCCAGGGTTAATATACTTATCAATACAGCAATAATTGCGGAACCAAAATATTTAGCCTGAATTGCTGCGACAATGATTATTAATTTACTCCAGAACCCGCTCAGCGGAGGAATGCCGGATATTGACATTGAAGCCACAAGACTGGTGTATCCGGTGACCGGAAGACGCTTGTTCAATCCTCCCATCTGCCCTAAATCCCTTGTTTTGATGGAGTATTCTACCGCTCCAGAATTTAAGAAGAGCAAGGATTTAAATATAGCATGGTTGGCCAAGTGAAACAACCCACCTAAAATTGCCAACGGCGTGCCTATGCCGATAGCAAAAATAATATAACCGATCTGACTGATACTTGAGTAAGCGAGCATCCTTTTAATATCACTTTGTCCGATTGCCAAGAAAGCTACTATGCTCATAGAGATAATGCCTAAGATTACCAAAAGAAAAGACAACGCTGCTGAGATACCTATTACATTAAAGAAAACTCGACAAAGAGCATACACGCCCAAGGTCTTTATAAATACCCCAGAAAGCATTGCGGAGATCGGTGCGGGTGCGGAAGGATGCGCATCAGGAAGCCAGGCATGAAACGGCACAATCGCTGCTTTTAAGCCAAAACCCATTAAAAACAATACGCTAATAAAGCTGACGATATTAGAATGGCCCTTGGCTGCCAGAACCACACAGATATCCGCCATATTCAAAGAAGATGTGTAACTATAAAGCAAACCGATTCCCAGAAGAATAAAACTGGAGGCGACCGAACCCATTATTGAATATTTAAATGAGGCTTCTAATTCCTCGGATTCTGTGCCGAAAGCAACCAGGGCGTAACTGGCAATAGCGGCAATTTCCAGGAAGACAAAGAGGTTAAACATATCACCGGTAATAATTACGCCGTTCATACCCGCCAGCATAAGCATGAATAAGGTATAAAATCTATATTTGGAAGTATACTTATCCATATAATTTATGGAATATACGGCTACGAGAAAGGAAACGATATTCAAGATTATCAACATAAAACAAGACAAGCCATCCAAAACCATACAAATACCAAGCGGCGGGATACCGCCCCAACCGCCGACTTTATATACCATAACTGGCAAGGAGCCGGAATGTAGAACCCGCAGCGCAAAAAAGGATAATACTAAAAGCGCTAAGCTCGCTAAATTAGCCAATATATCGCCAGCCCAACGAAATTTTTTTCCGATTAGCGAAATAACGAAAGCTGCTGCCAAAGGTATAACTACAAATAATGGTAACATTTCTCTACTTAACTACCCCTTAAGTTTATTAATCCTGGTTATATCAAATGTTCCGTATTTATCGTAAATTCTTATTGCAATAGCAACAATTAAAGCAGTAGTCGCCAAACCGATAACAATGGCAGTAAGGACTATGGCCTGGACTAAGGGATCAACCATATTCACAATCTCCTGGTCTGCTGCCAATATTGGCGCCCGGCCGTGTATGCGGTATCCGGCAAGGACAAAAAACAGGTTTACCGCATATTCGATAATAGCCAAGCCGATAATAATCTTGATCAGGTTCCTTTTCCTTAATATACAGTAAAGCCCTACGCAAAAAAGAACCAAACATAGAAAATATGCGCTCATTCTTCCTCTTTCCTGGATAAAACAACCAAAGCTACAAATATAAGAAATAGCCCTGCTGCGACTTTAAAACATATCGCAATATTATATAACGGTATCGTCCCTGCGCTGAAAAGACTAAAAGGTTCGCCTTTACTCAAGAAATTAAGAAAGAAATACCCGCCTGCAAATCCGATAATAGCGACTGACAAGAAGATTATCGCGCCCAAGTTCTCAAAAAAAGAAGCCCGCGCCTGGTTCAATTTTTTAAAAGCCATATCCTTGCCAAAGGCAAGCATTATATGGATAAAAGACAAGGCAATAATTACGCCTCCCGGAAAGCCTCCGCCGGGAGAAAGGTGCCCGTGTAAAACGATATATATCCCGTAAAGCAATATTAAGCCTACGGTCAGCCGGGTAATCGTCTTAACAATTAATGTCATTCCTGTTTGATTGGCCTTCACTTTATTCCTTTTTCCTTCCTATCCTTCTCATCACTACCATAACGCCCATCACCGCAGTAAATAACACCGTTGCTTCGCCAAGGGTATCGTAGGCGCGAAAATCTAATATTACCGAGGTAACAAGGTTCGCCGAACCTGTTCTCAAAAACCCTTCTCTTAAATAATTTGAGGCCACCCTGAGTAAGGGCTTGCCAAAGCCCGGTAAATCATGTAAGGAAATGAAAGCAAGCAGCAAGAAAACTACAATAAACAAGAGCGTAGAAAAAGTATTAAAATGCCAACGCCCGGACTTAATCAAGGGTAAATCTCTTTTTATGGTTGCGCGGATAAGTATAATCAAACAAAGTATCTCAACCACCAACTGGGTAATTGCCAAATCCGGCGCCTTCAGAACAAGAAAAACCAAAGAAAGCCCAAGGCCTACCGCCCCTACCGCTACAACGCTGGATATCAGGTCCCCGACCTCAACGGCAACTATCGCCCCGACAATCATAAATAAAAGTAACAAGTGCAGTTCAATCATCTCAGTGAAACCTAACCTTATCCTTTGCTTGAACAAGCTGAAATTCTCTACGACAATTTCAGCTTAAGCTTCGGGATAATTCGCAGACGGCCTTCGGCCTATAACTTACATTGCTCTTACGAGCTCCGTAAGTTATCTGCTCAGTATAAAAAACATAACAATCATCCCTAACAGACACCAAACCATATAAGTCGGCAGTATTCCGTTATGCAAATAACGCAAAAATCCCGTAACGCTAAAAACTGCCCTGCGGCCCTGCTCATAAATATCAAAGAATTTGGCCTCGGCAAGTTTATAAACCTTTGCCAGAATACTTATCTCTTTAATCGTATTGTAAAATTCCGTTCCCGAAACCCGGCTTTCCTGCACAACTTTCGTCTCTGCTCCGATAAAAGGCGAATCCTGCCTAAAAGACAATTTTAGTTTGCTTAGTTGAAATACAATTAACCCCAAGATTAATCCGGCAATTATCAGTGCAGTGGCTAAACCCGGAGACCAGAAGCCGAGAAAATCAGTAGCGACTAATGAGTACTGAGGGTTCAGGGAAGTAAGAATAAAAAGCCTTAAGGGAATCGAAAAAGCAAACACACCGAACAAAATACAGATGCCCGCTAATATTATACAAGGAAGCCACATTGTCCAGTTAACCTCTTTTACCCGCTCACTCGCTGACCCGCTAACGCGCTGACCTAAAAATGTGGCATGAATTAACTTCATAAAACTGGCCAGGGTTAAGCCGGAACCGATCATCGCCGCTACAAGACAAAAAATAGTCGTAACGCGTAATCCGTAACTAACAACTCCTAATTGCGAAATCAAACCCTGGTAGACCATCCACTTAGAAACAAACCCGTTAAACGGCGGAACTCCTGATATAGCAAGACTTGCAATCAAACAGGATAAGTAGGTAAGCGGCATAATCTTGCCTAAGCCACCTAGCTGATTAAGCTCTGATGTCTTTGTTTTACTCTCTACATTACCGCCTACCAAGAACAAACAGGTTTTATATAGGGTATTGTTGAGCATGTGAAATATGCCGCCAGCAATACCAACAGGAGTACCGGTAGCAATGCCTAAAACCATGTAACCAACCTGAGAAATAGCATGATAGCCTAGCAATCTTTTAAGATTGTGCTGCACCAGGGCCATCATAACCCCTGCTAAAATGGTAAAAGCTCCAATGAGCATCAATATAATGTTCATTGCTTGATTCATTGAGAAAATATTCAGATAAATGCGAGCAAAAAGATAAATTCCTAATAATTTATCTAAAGACGCGGGAAGGAATGCTACTACCGGTAAGGGTGCGGATTCAGCACAGTCTGGAATCCAGGAATGAAACGGCATTACCCCGGCTTTAGCAAAACAGGCTATAGCTAAACATAGAAAAGCCAATATACTCAGCGGTGAACTACTAACCGCTAAATGCATCTTATCCATCTGATATGTTCCGGTTAAATAATAAATAATAGCAATTCCCAGTAGCATCAGACAATCCGAGCCACCAATAATAATAAAGGCTTTCTTTGCCGCGTTTTCACTACCTTTGCCGCCCATATTAATAAGTATATATAAAGTAAGCCCCAGGAATCCCCAGAAGACTAAAAGCAGGATTAGATTATTTGCCAAGACTGCGCCAATTGAGGCAAGTGCAGTTAAAACTATCCAGAAATAATATTGAGAGAGGCGGGATTTCCCTCTCATAAATCGCAGTGAATAAAGTATAATTAAGACAGAAAACACTGCTATAGCTAAAACAACGAAACCGTTTAAGTAATCAAGCTTAAATAATGGATATAATGCGCTAAGATTCATCCCGCACCCTTTGAGTATTCAAACCCCTGGCTTCGTAACAATTCATAAACTATTATTTTAAACCCCGCAGCTCTTGATATAAGCAAATAATTCTTTTTTAAATTAATTAAAGCTGTAGGATTCATTTTAAATCTAATAAATTATCGGCGATTTCCTTGGTGTGGGCAAACACCTGCGCGGTAAAATCTAAAAGGTTCATATACATGTTACCGGCGCGCGGATCGCAGGCTCCCAAAATAAGCCTCTCTGTATGGCTGCTTCTGTATTTCATCAATAGCTTGGAAACATGCTC